>JAGDMC010000071.1 GCA_017860395.1 Bacteroidota bacterium
AGAGGGAGCAGAAGAACTTGCACAAATGGTTGTTCATGCTTCCGAGACCTGCTGTCCCAACTTCCTTCCGCTTTATCCGCTTACAGACAGCGTTGAGAAGAAAATTGAGACAATCGCGAAGAAAATCTATGGAGCAGAAGCCGTTGACTATACAGCAAAAGCAAAAGCCAATCTGGTAAAAATCAAAAATCTCGGACTTGAAGGTCTCGCAATTTGTATGGCCAAGACTCAGAAATCTCTTTCCGACAATCCGGACCTTCTCGGAAGACCAAAGGATTTCGTTGTTACAGTGAGAGAGATAGAGATTGCAGCCGGCGCCGGATTTTTAATTCCGATAACAGGCGAAATTATGCGCATGCCGGGGCTGCCGGAAGAGCCGTCTTCGCAGCATATAGATATTGACAACGACGGAAATATCACGGGACTTTTTTAAGTAATTACTTTTCGTGTCTTGCGAATAGCTCCTTTTCGGCATCACCTAAAGAAAGCCCGTAGTATTCAAGCAAAACCAAAAGATGGTATATGAGATCTGCTGTTTCATATACCAATCTTTTTTTATCCCCTTTTATTGCTTCAATAATAACTTCTGCAGCCTCTTCCCCTATTTTTTTGCTTATTCTCTCCTCACCCTCACCAAACAATTTGGTTGTATATGAGTCCGAAGGCATTTCGATATGTCTTTTTCGAATAATATCTCCAAGCCTTCCGATAAATCCTTCAAAATCTTCCCCCTGAAAACAACTTACAGAACCTGTATGACAAACCGGGCCAGCTGGCTCTGCGCGTATAAGAATAGTGTCATTATCGCAATCTGCCTGACACGACCTTATTGATAAAAAATTTCCACTGGTTTCTCCTTTTGTCCACAGCCTCTTTTTTGACCGGCTAAAAAATGTCACAACACCATCTTTGATACTTTTCTCATATGCCTCCCTGTTCATATACCCAAGCATAAGCACTTTAAGCGATTTATCATCCTGTATTATTACAGGAATAAGAGAGTCACCGGTTTTAAACATATTGTTCATATTCTAATATTTAATCCACTATTTAACAAATTACATTTTAGATCCTTTATGGAAATTTCTCCATTGTGAAATATTGATGCGGCAAGAGCAGCATCTGCTTTTCCTTCTTTAAAAACATGCTCGAAATGCTCTGCTTTTCCCGCACCTCCGGAGGCAATGACAGGTATAGACAGGACAGAGCTCAATTGAGCAATTTTTTCATAAGCAAAACCCTCTTTTGTACCATCATTATCGATAGCTGTAAAAAGAATCTCTCCTGCCCCCAGGTCCTGCGACTCCAAAGCCCAGTCAAGCAACTTCTTCCCTGCTGGAATTTGCCCGCCTCTGCTCATTACCATCCAGCATCCATTTATTTGAGTTGCATCAATAGCTACGACAACAAACTGAGAACCAAACACGGACGATATTTCCTTAATTAGTTGAGGGCTGGAAAGTGCTGCGCTATTTATTGCAATTTTGTCTGCTCCTGCATTTAACATTTCAGCAGCCTCTTTAAAGCATGAAATTCCTCCTCCTACTGTAAACGGAATATTAATTTCTCTTGCTATATTTTTAACTAAATCTACAAACGTTTTCCTACCCTCGCTTGTAGCACTGATATCCAGATATACAAGCTCATCGGCTCCTGTACGAGCGTAATTAATACCCATTAAGACAGGATCTCCGATTGTTTTTAAATTATTGAAGCGCACACCTTTAACGGTTCTGTTTCCGTTAACATCTAAACATGGAATTATCCTTTTAGCAACCATTTTTTTAACTCCTTTTCTGCAATTAGACTTTCATAAAAAGCTTTCCCAATTATTACTGCTTTCACTCCAGTCATTGATAATCTATCCAGGTCCTCAGCCGAGGAGACTCCTCCGGAAGCTGTAAACTCTACTTCAGGAAACGTATCCGTAAGTTTTTTGTAAAGGCCAAACGACGGGCCCTTCATCATTCCGTCTTTAGAAATATCAGTACAAATCACCTTTTTAATATTCGATTCAGTATAACTTGATATAATATCTTCTATATAAATATCTGTCTGTCGTTTCCACCCATTTATCTTTATCTTTTCATCAATAACATCTGCACCTAATATAACCTTTTCATTTCCATGCACATATAGCAACTCTTCGAGTATTTGCGGGCTATCTACAGCGACACTGCCGCATATTATCATTTTAGCTCCGGAATCGAATGCTTTTTGTGCAGATTCGATGTTCTTTATTCCACCTCCAAACTCAATTACAAGTTTTGTTGCTTTAGCTATCTTCTCTAAAACTTTCAAACTTACCGGGGAGCTCTCCAAGGCGCCCAAAAGATCTACAATATGTATTGAAGAAAAACCCATATTTTCAAACTTTTTGGCTATTTCAACCGGATTCGCGCTATATGAGATTACTTTACTGTAATCTCCTTTTGTGAGCCGGACACACTCACCATTAATCAAATCTATTGCGGGGATAATATCCATTATATCAATTATTTAATATTTAAGAAGTTATTTATTATTTTTTCTCCTGCTGTACCGCTCTTTTCGGGATGAAACTGTGTTCCATAAAAATTTTTACATTGAAGAGAAGAGGAGAATATTTCTCCATATTGAGTGTGCGAAACGCTCTTATCACACAGTTCCGGCGCATAAGAGTGAATAAAATAGAGCCATTCTCCTTCATTCACATCACTGAAAAGTTCCCCTTTTAAATTAAATACTCTATTCCACCCCATGTGCGGAACTTTTATTCCTTCTCCTCGCAGTCTTTTAACTTTCGGAGGAAAAATGTTAAGACATTCAGTATCTCCCTCCTCACTACTTTTGCATAGTATCTGCATTCCAATACAAATGCCCAGTACTGGAATCGTTAGATTCTTTATTACTTCTTCAAGCCCGCAATTCGTTATGTTTTTCATCGCCGAGGAAGCCTCACCAACACCCGGAAGAATTACCCTATCCGAGAGCCTGATAATCTCAGGATCGGAAGTTATTATAAATGGAGCGTTGAGTCTCACAAGAGATGAACTCAGGGAAAATAAATTCCCCATCCCGTAGTCAATAATTGTTATCATATCAATCCCTTGCTGCTTTGTATTCTGTAATCGTTCGCTCCTGGATAAAGAGCCATTTTCAACGCTCTTGAAAAACATTTAAACACCGATTCAATTAAGTGGTGGTCGTTACTGCCTGTTGCAGTTATATGTATTGTTGCCTTCATGCTTCTTGATAGTGTATCAAAAAAGTGACGGAACATATCCGACTCTATACCTCCAATATATGGAGCAGAAAACATCAAATTCCACATTAGGAAAGATCTTCCTCCGGCATCAATGAGAACTTCTGCCTTTGATTCGTCCATAGGCAATGCAAAACCATATCTGTTATTAATTCTTCCATTAGAGAATGCTTCTTTAATTGCTTCTCCAAGAACGATTGCAGTATCCTCAATTATATGGTGAGTGTCCACTTCAATATCTCCAAAGACGTCAATATCCATGGTAAATCCGGAGTGAAGAGCTATCTGCTCAAGCATGTGATCAAAAAAAGGAATTCCTGTTGAGACAGAGGAGACCATATTACCGAAAACATCTATTTTTACTGAAACACTCGTCTCCTTTGTGACTCTTTTCAAATCAATTAAAGGCAAAACAAGTCCGGAAGATTCACCATTTAATATTGCAAGCAGCAAATCGTTATCACTCTTTTTCCCAACAGTAATCCGTAGGGTATTGCTGCAACCAAATTGAGAACTTCTATCCCTGACAATTATGCCCTTTCCATTTAAAATGTTAAATACATTTACAGAATCGGCAAATTTCACCAGCAAAAAATTGGCAGAACTTGAGTATACTTTTTTAACGCATTTTACAGACTTAAGCGAATCTGAGAGCCTTTTCCTCTCTCCGATAATAGTTGCCGTATGTTCGTTATTTCCTTTTATAATAAGTTTAAGCGCAAACTCCTGACTAAATGAATTAATATTATACGGGTATTTTACATTATTCATGTATGAAATTATCTCCTTTCCCGAAAAAGCGAAACCAACCCTTAATGCCGCCATACCCCAGGCTTTCGAAAGAGTTTGCAACACTACAAGATTTTGAAATTCCCCAATTTTAGAAACAAATCCGCTGTCTTCGGAAAAGTCTATATAAGCCTCATCAACTACTACAACTCCCGAAAAGTTCTTAACAACCTCTAAAACTGCTATTTTGTCCAACAAATTTCCGGTTGGGTTATTAGGAGAACATAAGAAAATAAGTTTTGAGTTTGAATCAGCCGCCGAAAGCAGTTTCCCCGAATCTAATGAAAAATCATCATTAAGCGCGACCTCTCTGTATTCTACATTATTAACAGCAGCTGCAACTTTATACATCCCATATGTAGGCAACACAGAGATAATATTATCTGTACCCGGAATACAAAATACCCTTATTAGAATATCTATTGCCTCGTCGCTGCCGTTCCCTGCAAAAATACTCTCAACCGGAACATTTTTTATTTTCGAAACGACACTTTTAAGCTTCATTTGCTGTGGATCCGGATATCTGTTATATCCATTGTTAAAAGGAGATTCATTGGCATCAAGAAATATTCCGTTTGTTGCCGTTGTTTCGTTTCTGGCAGTTGAGTAAGCAGACATTGATTTGATATTATCTCTCACTAAAGCGTTTATATCCATTTTTACTTCTTTATCCTTATTGTTACTGCGTTTCTGTGAGCTTCCAAACCCTCTGCCCTTGCCATCTGCTCTATAGTTGCACCAAGATTTTCAATACCCTCCAGCGTAATTTCCTGATATGTTATGGTATGAGTAAAACTGTCCAGAGAGAGCCCTCCCTGCGACTTTGCCCAACCACCTGTGGGGAGAGTATGATTAGTTCCTGATGCGTAATCTCCGGCACTTTCCGGAGAGTAATTTCCGATGAAAACACTTCCGGCGGCTTCAATTTTGCTGGCGATGCCCCAAGGATTAATGGTGCTGATAATTAAGTGCTCCGGCGCATAAATATTAGCGAATTCTATCATATTTTCCCGCTTTTCAAATATAATTGATATGCTTTTTTCAAGCGTTCCGGCAATCTCTTTTTGTCTGTTCAGTTTTGCAGATTGTTTTTCTATCTCTTTAAAACATTTTTCTACAACTGTGGGACAGGACGCAACCAGAAACACCTGAGAGTCTGCACCATGTTCTGCCTGTGACAGCAAATCTGCAGCAACAAATGCCGGATTTGCACTCTCATCGGCAATTACCATTAATTCGGATGGGCCGGCAAACATGTCAACAGCAACGTCTTTGCATATAGCTTGTTTTGCATATGCTACATAGCTGTTCCCGGGACCAAAGATTTTATCAACTTTATTTATACTCTCCGTTCCGTATGCCATTGCTCCAATTGCCTGAGCGCCTCCAAGAGTATAAATTTCCTTTATTTCAAGATATTCGGCTGCATATAATATCGCAGGATTTACCTCTCCCTGTTTTCCCGGAGGAGTAAACAAAACAATCTCTTTACAACCAGCAACTTTTGCCGGTATTCCAAGCATAAGAACCGTTGAAAAAAGAGGTGCAGAGCCTCCCGGAACATAAAGGCCAACTCGTTTTACCGGTAACCTTTTTTGAGTACACCTAACTCCGGGAATAGTAATTACATCAACGTCAGGGACTATTTGCGCTTTGTGGAATTTTTCAATATTCGAAGCTGCAAGTGATATGGCTTCTTTAAGTTTTTCATCTAAAAACCGGCCGCTCTCCTTTATTGTTTTTTTTTCAACCACAAAACTGTCCAGTTTAACTCCGTCCAAAACTTTAGTATAAAAAATGAGAGCTTCATCTCCTCTTTTCTTTACATCTTCAAGAATACTGTTCACAGTTTCCTGTATCATACTGATATTTTTTTCCGGTCTTTTGGCAATTTCATTCCATAAGCCCCTTCCAGGTTCGATATAGTTTTTCATTACGGCATCATTTTATCAAGTGACAACACTAATATTCCCTCTGCTCCTATGGCTTTCAGGCTCTCCAGCTTTGGCCACAGCTGGTTCTCGTTAACAACCACATGCATTGAACACCAGCCGGGTTGTGCAAGGGGAAGAATAGTAGGACTTCTCATGCCTGGAATAAGGATTGCTGCATCATCTACCATCGACAGAGGAATATTCATCAGCAAATACTTCATCCCCTTGCTTCTTTCTACAGCCTCGAACCGCGAAATGAGCTGATTAACAAGCGTCCTCTTTTCATTATCAATCTCTTTGTTAACAATAAGAACTGCTTCGGATAAAAACACTTTTTCCACCTCTTTTAACCCATTTGTAATTAGTGTCCCTCCTGTACTGACAATATCGAATATTGCATCGGCCATTCCTACGGATGGGGCAACTTCAACCGAGCCCGCAATTTTGTGAATTTGAGCAGAAACCCCTTTCGAATAAAAGAAATCTTTAAGAATTACCGGATATGATGTTGCAACTCGTTTGCCATTAAAAGATGCCACTCCTTCATAAGTCTCCGATTTTGGAATCGCGAGGGATAGCCGGCATTTTCCAAAACCCAGCTTATGAATTATCTCAACATCAGCAGCCTTTTCAACCACTTCATTCAATCCCACAATACCAATATCCGCTACTCCCATTTCAACAGCCCCGGGAATATCATCGTCCCTCAGATATAGAATCTCCAATGGAAAATCTTCACATCTTGTCAATAATTTTCTTTTACTCTTTTCAAAAGTAAGTCCGGATTCTGTGAGAATCTCTGTACTTTCTTCGTTTAATCGGCCTTTTGCCTGAATTGCCAGTCTTATCATATTTTTTTGAATAAAAAAAAGGGCCTACCGCAATGGTAAGCCCCTTTAAGGTTTAATTATATATATTTTAATTTATCTCATATATACAAATAGCCTCTCAAGCCTACCGTTAAACTGCAGGTGATGATGATGGAGTAAATTGCTATTTGAATAATTGATCATTTTCTCGTTTTGTGCTGCAAATGTAGCAGAAAATATAATTCTAAAACAAATTTAATTTAGTAAACATGTATGCT
>JAGDMC010000272.1 GCA_017860395.1 Bacteroidota bacterium
GATATATGCACTTGTCAATGAATTAAATCTGTGAAGAGATATTCCGCTGATGCCTTTGTGAAGTCTGGCATATTTTTCAAAATCTGTAGCCATATTGTTATTATTAGTTAGTCATTTCGTGCAGTTTCTCTATAGAGATTGCCTTCTTGTCGAGAGTAACAATCGATCTTACATATCCAATTACCATGTCCTCTTCTACTTTGTCAAATATGCGTTTGCTCTCTTTTTCGTTTGTAAGAAGAGATTCGGCATATTGGGTGAGTTGTTCTTCCGGTACATTTGGAAGGCCGTACATCGCAAACTGGTATGAAGCGATTTTCTTTGCCTGCTCAAGCAATTCCTCTTTTGTAATTTGCATGTTCTGCTCTTTTACAAAATACTGACGAATCATTTGCCAGCGGAAATCCTTCAGGAACAAGCCAAAATCCTTTTCACTTCATTCTTTCAACTATCTTGGCATCAAACTCCTCTTCGTTGTTTACAATGCCTGCTCCAAACATTTTATCAAAAAGTTCCTGATTAACCTCGGGATCAACAAATCTCTTTACTTCTTTAACAACTACAGTGTAATTTGGTTCTATAGAAGCAAGTTCTTCTTTCTTTACTTTAAGAAGAGTTGCCCTGTCGGTTTCGTTTACAAAAGCTTTGTTAACGTCAATTTCAAATTCATCTCCGGCCTTTTTGCCAATGAATTGTTTTTTAATTTTCTTGTCCTCAATAGACCTCAGGGCGATATAAGTTCCTTCGATTCTGTTGTCTGCCTGTACAAGGTCGGCAATTATAAAATCTTCCTCTGCAATTTCATCGGCCTTTCCAAGCTGACCAAATTGTTTAAGAATATTGGTTCTGTATTTTGCTTTCTCCTCTTTAGAAATTGTCGCTTCATGATAAACGATTTTATCATTTGCACTGAGGTTAATTTCAATCTTTGGAGCAAGAGCGAGGTCAAAAACAAATTCCATATCCGCAGGATTTTCCCAGTCGATAGGTTTTTGCTCTGTCTCATTTGGAAGCGGTTCTCCAATGATATTTAGCTTGTTATCATTGATATAGTCATTCAGTCCATCAGATATGAGTGCATTTACTGAGTCCACCAAAGCTGCCCTTCCGTGCATCTTCTCAATTATAGAAATTGGAGCCATCCCTTTGCGAAATCCTTTAATGTCTGCATTTTTCCTGTAGTCATTAAGAATTTTTTTTGTTTTTGGGGTATAATCTTCTTTCCCGATGGTTAGCGTGACGATGAGAGTTAAATCATCCGCATTTTTTTGTGTAACTTTCATAAATATCAAATTTTTTGTCTTCTTCAAATAAAAGCAAAGCAGACCACCCAAAGGGTATCTGCTTTGAACTGTGCGGGCAAAGGGACTCGAACCCCCACGCCTTACGGCACCAGATCCTAAGTCTGGCGCGGCTACCAATTACGCCATGCCCGCTTTGGGGAGTGCAAAGGTAAAACAAAATTTTAAACTTACAACACTGTTTCACCCTTTTTTAGCTTTCTTAGCTTTACAAGGGCCCAATCGTCCAATGTGTCACAAGAAACAAAAGCCAAACCCGCTTTTGCCCCCGCTTCTGCAATGAGTTCTTTCTCCTTAAAATAAAATCCGCTTAGCAGCATTGTACCTTCCGGCCGGAGAGAATCCGAATATTTTTGAATGTCTGCAATTATAATGTTTCTGTTAATGTTAGCCAGAACGAGGTCAAACTCTCCTTTTTTCAAGATTGATGAATCTCCCTCAAAAACCTTAAGTTTTGATGAAACTCTGTTTCTCTTTCCGTTTTCTATTGCAGAATCAACTGCTATTGGATCTATATCTATGGATATTATTGGGGATGAAGCGCCCATCTTTGCTGCAAGAATGGAAAGTATGGCAGTACCGCAACCCATATCGAGCACGCTTTTCCCTTTTACGGTTTCGTTCATCAGACCTTTAACCATTAGGTGTGTAGTCTGATGATGTCCCGTCCCGAATGCCATTTTAGGGTCAATTGTTATATTGAACCTTGTTTTGGGAAGTCCCCGGTGAAAGCTAGCCTTAATAGTGCATAGCCGGTCAACGACAATAGGGTTGAAATTTGACTCCCAAAGAGAGTTCCAGTTCTCTCCCCTGATAATATTATATTCGAATGTTGTGGAAAAATCCCCTTCTCCCATATACGAAGAGAGCATTGTTTTCAGATTTTGTGCCGAGAAGTTCTTTTCAGGAATGTAACCTTTTAAAAACGGATCTTCCGGCAAAAAACTTTCAAACCCAAGCTCTTCTATGCAGGCAATAACTTGTTCTGCATAATCTTCGTTGTAAGGGGTAATTCTAACAGATACTTCTATATAATCCATTAAAACGATTTTACTATCCCAATGAAATCCTGAGCAACAAGAGATGCTCCTCCAATCAGTCCTCCATCAACATCCTCTTTTCCAAAAATTTCCTTTGCATTTGATGGTTTGCAGCTGCCGCCGTAAAGAATTGGAATATTTTCCGAATAATCACCGAATTTGTCTCCGATAACTCTCCTTATATATGCGTGCATCTCATCTGCCTGATCTGCAGTTGCGGTCTTGCCGGTTCCAATTGCCCATACAGGTTCGTATGCAACAATAACTTTTGCCAGTTCCACACCTCTGTTCCCTCTCTTCCAGCCTCTCCCCTATGCAGAAAATCGGAATCATTCCTTCATTCAGTACAAGATTGATTTTCTTGTAAAGGCTCTCACTGTTCTCTCCGTAATACTCCCTTCTTTCCGAGTGGCCAAGAATTACATATTTACATCCCAAATTGCGCAACATTTTGGCAGATACTTCTCCTGTATACGCTCCCTGCTCCTGATCGGCACAGTTCTGAGCAGCAAGTGAAACATTCATTTCATAGTCCTTGATATACTTTCCAAGAGTCGCAATGTGTGTAAACGGCGGAGCGATAATAATTTCAACATCCGTTTCAAGTTCTTTTGTAAGAAACTCTATCTGTTTAACCAAAAGCTCTCCTTCCGGCAGCAAAGTGTTCATCTTCCAGTTACCGGCTACTATTTTTCTTCTCATTTGAACGAATTTTAGTGATTTG
>JAGDMC010000072.1 GCA_017860395.1 Bacteroidota bacterium
AAGCGAAGATTCCGGTATTCCAAAAGTTATGAGTGTTTTATGATATATGTCTTCAATGTTTTTTGTCTTGATTATCTCGCCGGTTACTTTTTTCATTAGATTTGCCATCTCATATGGAACACCGGGAAGAGAAAACAGCAGCTTTCCGTCTTTTCGCAATAATATGCCAGGAGCGGTTCCCATGTTGTTTGTGAGCACTTCGCACTGTTCCGGAACAAGAGCCTGGTCTCTGTTAAGATCGGACAGTTCTATCCCTCTTTTATGGCAAATTGAGCGGATAACAGATAGCTGGTCCTCGTTATATACTAAACGGGAGCTTCCGCTGAGAGTTGCAAGAGCATTTTTGGTGATATCGTCCTTTGTGGGGCCAAGACCTCCTGTTACAATAACAATATCGCTTCTTGAGAGCGAAAGATTGAGATAGTTGACAATCTGCTCCTCTTCGTCCGGAACAGAGAGCATAAAATTGACTTTAATCCCAATAGAATTAAGCTCTTTTGATATATAAGCCGAGTTTGTGTCTACAATCTGTCCTATGAGAATTTCGTCTCCAATTGTGCAAACAGATGCCGTTAACATGCCTTCTTTGATTTTGCCAGGTATTTATTAATCTTTCTGACTATACCGGGTCCGTTATAAATAAATCCGGTGTATATCTGAATTAAACTTGCGCCCGAATCGAGCATTTCCTTTGCCTGCCCGGGGGTCATTATTCCGCCTACACCAATGATAGGTAACTGTCCGTTTGTCTTTCGGGAGATATATTTAATAACTTCGAGACTCTTTCTGTATAAAGGTTCTCCGCTTAAACCGCCATCGCCTATTGCTTCTATCTTATCGGAAGATGTTTTAAGGTCTTCTCTTTTAGTAGTTGTATTTGTGGCAACAATACCGTCAAGTCCCGATACGAGAATCAGCTCAATTATCTCATCCAGTTGGTCATATGTAAGATCCGGCGAAACTTTCAAAAGTATTGGTCTGTAGTCGTCAAAGTATTTCCTTAGGGTAGTCAGTTTATCTACAATTTCGGATAGCGAGTTGATATCCTGAAGCTTAGTGAGCCCTTTTACATTAGGACACGATACGTTTATTACAAAGTAATCAACAAAGTCATACAACTGAGCGAAAGATTTTTCGTAATCGACAGGGGCCTGATCATTAGGGCTTGTGGTGCTTTTGCTGATATTACCGCCAATTATCACTCTGGGGCGATTCTCCTTAAGAGATGTAACCGCATACTTAACCCCTTTATTATTGATGCCCATCCTGTTAATGATTGCGTTGTCTTCAACCAGTCTGAAACATCGTGGTTTGGGATTCCCGGGTTGTTCAGTAGGGGTAATGGACCCAATTTCGATAAACCCGAACCCGAAATTTGACAATTCATTATACCTGTCTCCATTTTTGTCGAATCCGGCAGCAAGGCCAACAGGATTTGGAAATTTAATCCCCATTACATCTTTTTCAAGAACAGGCGATTTATATGAGAAAAAAAGCCTTAGAATAAAAGAGGACAGGGGGATGTAACTTAAAACAAGCAGAAGCTTCATAACAATGGTATGAGCTGTCTCAGGCGTGAAAAAAGAAAAAATCAATGGTTTAAAAAGACGATACATCAATTGAAAATATTTGCGCAAAGATATAAATTATAAACCCTATTAAACAATTTTACCCGGGTTTATCTCTTCAAAGGTATTGTCCGAATAGACAAGCAGAACCTTCTTTAGCAATCGATTTTTCTGTACATAATTACTTATCGGAACTTTTATCGGATTCTCAGAGGGTTGAGAAACGATAAAATCGAGGTCATTTTGCTCAATATCAGGACTATCGTCTGTTTTTGGCGCTTCAGATATTTCATTTATTATTTTGGATTCCCTAAAAGAACCCTCTTCCCGTGCATCTTTTACCTCTTTGTACATTTTTCCCTTTCCGGTAATGAGCCAGTCGGCACTGAGGGTAGGGAATTTTATGAGCAGCCTGAGAATAAAATCGAATCCGGGTTTATTTCGTCCGGAGAGTATGTGAGAAAGACCGGAGCGTTGTACCCCAATAATATCCGAAAGCCGGGCAGGAGTGAGCTGCTCAAGCTGCAAAAATTGCTGTAAACGGTCTTGCATAGTTGTAAACTTTTAGTTCTACAAATGTAATATAAAATATGTTTACAAATGTCTCTATGGACAAATATACATCTGTAAATAGATATTGAATACTATTGATTAAATGAACTGATATATAATGATATTATTGGATTCATCCTTCTATTACCCATATTTATATATCAACTGCAATTGCAGCTCATAAGTATCTGGTAAATAGTTAAATAAACTCAAATAAATGGTCGTTTTTCACATAATTACAGGGAACGGACCGGAAATCGTACTTTTAAGGCAATAAAACAATTCAGGTAAAATTGGTTAAATAGCAGGTAATGAGCAATATATGCGTATGAAAAACACCCAATAGGCGTTATCTATGTATAGGTTTGCGCAAATTTGTAACAGTTGAAAAACATTAATTAATAAGTGTACAAATGTAATATTTAGAATTTATTTATGTGGACTACATTTGTAAACAAAAGTTGAAATTTTAATTATTTTTACCTGAAGGTATATTTGTATAGTTTTGCAAAAAATAATCGATTGTGGAGCCTAAAATAAGAATTGAAGATTTTACATATAATCTGCCCGACGAAAAGATAGCAAAGTACCCCCTTCCAAACAGAGACGACTCTCAGATTTTAATATTCAGAAACAAATCTATATCCGGCTCTGTATTTTCAAATCTCACCGACTTATTGCCCGAAGACGCTTTTATGGTTTTCAATAACACTAAGGTAGTTCCGGCAAGGCTTTTTTTTAGAAAGGAAAGCGGAGCAGTTATTGAGATATTCTGCCTTGAGCCATATAATCCTCTTGAATACAATCTTTCATTTGCCAGTACTGCGAAATGCAGCTGGATATGCGTTGTAGGGAATAATAAAAGATGGAAATCGGGGTCTTTAAAATATGATGCCTCAGGGCATAAAGAGCTGGAAGGTTATGATTTAACGGCAACAAAAATTGGTCCGTACGAAGATATGTTTATCATTGAATTCAGCTGGAAAAATGATATTACTTTTTCTCAACTTATAGAAACGTGCGGGAAGGTGCCGATTCCGCCCTATTTAAGAAGAGACAGCGAAGAATCGGATACTGAGAGGTATCAAACACTGTATGCAAAGATGAGGGGGTCTGTAGCCGCTCCTACGGCCGGATTGCACTTTACTGAAAAGCTGCTTTCGGATATAGATAAAAAAGGAATTCAGAGAAGTGAACTTTCACTTCATGTGGGTGCCGGTACTTTTCAGCCTGTAAAATCGGAGTATATTTCGGATCATCTTATGCACTCCGAGCCATTTTCTGTAACCATTGGTTTTTTAAGGGATTTACGGGATAAAATAGGAAAAAACAAAGTTATAGCTGTAGGTACAACATCTGCCAGATGTCTTGAAAGTCTTTATTATCTTGGAATTCAGTGTATAAAATACGGAAAACCGGAAAATGTTGCACAATGGGAACCTTATGAGGAGAGAGAAGAAACGGGTTCCAAAGATTCAATAAATGCTCTGGTTTTATGGCTTGAAAAGGAAAATATAAATGTGTTGACTGCCAGAACAAGAATAATAATTGTTCCGTCGTATAAATTCCGGATTACTGATATACTTATAACTAATTTCCACCAGCCGCAGAGTACTCTATTGCTGTTGATTGCGGCATTTATAGGTGAAAAATGGAGAGATGTTTACAACTATGCCCTTAATAACGATTTCAGGTTCCTTAGTTACGGCGACAGTTCTATACTATTCCGTCAAGGTGATTAGTTTGAGAATTTTATGTACCCAGCTTGACAGCAAAGGCCCTGAATTCAATAAATCAGGAGCAATATTATTTATTTGACGCTTTGCAATCTCCAGATACTTTCTCTCTCCCGTAATCTTGTACATGGCAATGAGGTTGCCAGCCATAACAGAATTTGCCGAGGGCTTTATTATATCAATGTTGGACTCTCTTTTAAAAGGCATTATTATATTGTCCCTTTCTTTTTCGGACTTTCTGAACATCCCGTTTTCAGGTTTGTAGAAATTGTCTATTACAAAATCAATGTATTTCTTCGCTATCCGGGCAAGACTCTTTTCTCCCCCGGCCAGATAAAGCTCAATTGCAGCATCTGCGAAATAGGCATAGTCGGAAAGATATCCGAACGTACATCCGCTTGAACAACAAGTGTATCTGAGTAATTTCCCTTTTGAATTTATATTGTTGTTCATGAGAAAGTCAAACGTATCAAGAGCAACTTTAAACATTGAGTCGTCCTTCAAAAGGACCGATGAGATGGCCAGCCCCTTGCTTAATTGGGCATTATAGGAGGTTATTGTGCGTTTGTCAATAAAATGGCCCCTGTGTTCTGTTCTCCTTTTACGGAGTATAAGCAATTCGTTTTGAGTTATGCTTTTATAGGTATCCGTTTTTCTCAGGGGAATCTGCTTCTCACCCGGGTTGGCTGTTGTGTCAAGGCTCAGTGCCACAGAGATTTCCTGGTATCTCAGCGGAAACAATAATGAGAGTTCATTAATCGAAAAGGAGTAGTAAACAGAATCCTCAATCTTGTTCATGAGGGTAGTATTGCTATAATATCCTCCTCCTTCATTTTTTAATACATTAGTTACAAATCCGAATGTAAGATATGCCGTTTCTCTGTATGAATCCAGTCTAAAAAGATCATATGCTGCAGAATAGAGCTGAATATACTGGCTGTTCTCTTCAAGATTTTTTTCAAAAAGAGGCTCTTTGCATGTATAATCTGTTGATTGCCTGAAGAAACCTCCATCAATTGGGTCGAACAACGCAGAACTTTGCAAGTGTTCAAGAAAGGAGCCTATTTTTTTCAGCATCCCTTCATTGGGGTAAATCTTTAAATACTCGAGAATTGTATAAAGACTGCTTGGGTTAGGCGTGAACGGTCTAATATTCAGCTGAAAATCGGATTCAAACATCCTTTTGAACCAAAGTTGAATGTATTCTGATATCTGTTCCTGATTCACAACAGGTTTATTGCCTGTTTCCTGTATTATGCCCGTAAAACGTGCCCTTGATGAAAATTCATCTGCCAGTTTTTCAAGCAGTTCCCTCTTTTCCCTTTTTGCCGTGATAATACTTCCCGCAACATTGAGAAAATGTTCGGGGTTGCAGTCGGAAAAACAGACCAGGGGTTTTCTTTCTGCGGTTATAAATATGTTCATAGGGCCGTATGAGAAATCCTCATTAAGAAAAAGCAAATCAAGGGCGAGTAAGAAGGATTCGGGATTATCGTCTTTGTCTTCGGCAATTGAAATGAAATTCTCATTTAAAAATGATACGACTGCCGGATTGTCAAAAAGCTCCATTGAAGACTCTCTTACATTGATGTTGCTTATATATCCGACATGAAGGAAAATTAGCTTATCCTCCTTCTGAACCCTTTCCAGAAGATCGGGAGTAAGAGAATAGTGCCAGTTAATGCCTTTCTCCGACAATAATTTCAAATATGGCGAGCAAACTTTGAACATTTAATTTAAATTTGCATATATACTAAAACTAAACTGCAATGATAGTGACTGAAAATTCTCCGCGCAAAAAAACATTAATAGATCTTTTCGAAGATTCTGTTGAAAGATTTTCCGGTAACACCTTCCTCCTTGAAAAGAGAGAAGGAGAGTTCAAACCCACGACATATTCAGAAACTAAGACGCTTGCACAACAATTTGGAGCCGGCCTTTGTTCACTTGGTTTCGGGAAAAAGAGCAATGCCTCAATCCTTGCAGAGGGAAGGAATATGTGGATTATTGGAGAGCTGGGCATCTTTTATGCTGGAGGCGTTAATGTACCGCTTTCGGTTAAACTGGAGGAGAGTTCCGACCTGCTTTTCAGGCTCACCCACGCAGAAGTCCGGCTTATAATTGTAAGTGATAAACAACTTCCCAAAATAAGAGCCATCAGGGAAAAACTCCCTCTTCTTAAACACATTATTGTTCTTGATAAAATAGATGATTTCCGAGAAGGAGAACTGTTTGCCGGTGATGTGACAGAGATGGGAAAAGCGTATCTTGAAACTGAAAGAGAAACATTTTTGGAAATAGGACATTCTATTCAAAATGATGACTTTGCAACTATTACATACACTTCCGGAACCACTGCGGACCCAAAAGGTGTGATTCTTACTCACAGAAACTATACTGCAAATGTTGAGCAGGCACTTTCGTGCATGACAATTCCGGAAAAATTCAAGAACTTCATTATACTTCCCCTTGACCACTGTTTTGCACATGTTGTAGGCTTTTACATAATGATTTCTCAAGGTGCGATTGTGGCTACCGTTCAACAGGGAAAGACGGCAATGGAAACGCTTAAAAACATCCCGGTTAATATAATGGAAGTAAAGCCTAATCTTATACTTTCGGTTCCGGCACTTGCAAAAAGCTTCAAGAAAAATATTGAAAACTCTGTTAAAAGCAAGGGTAAGTTCACATGGAGTCTTTATAACTTTGCCTTGAAAATTGCATATGCATACAACCGCGACGGCTGGGATAAAGGCGCAGGTCTCTCATTTCTGCTTTATCCGTTTAAAGTTCTGTTTGACAAGATTCTTTTTTCAAAGATGAAACTTGCAATGGGAGGCGAAATGGAGTTTTTTGTAGGCGGAGGAGCACTTTTGGACAAAGAGCTTCAGAAGTTTTATTACGCGATAGGAATTCCGATGTATCAGGGCTATGGTCTTTCAGAGGCAACACCTATAATATCCGCAAACACTCCAAACAAACACAAGCTTGGCTCTTCGGGAGTTCTTGTAAAGCCTCTTGATCTTAAAATTAAAGACAACGAAGGACGTGATCTCCCGTTGGGCGAATCAGGAGAAATTGTAGTCAGGGGAGAAAATGTAATGGCGGGTTACTGGAAAAACCCGGTTTCAACAAAAGAGACAATAAAGGACGGATGGCTGTATACCG
>JAGDMC010000273.1 GCA_017860395.1 Bacteroidota bacterium
ATGATCGTGACCCAGCGCCAGGGGAACTGGATGGATTTCAGACCGGGCAGGAAGGCCCATACCAATCTTGATAAAGGAGTCGTTAGAAAAAAAGCGGCCGGGAACAGACAGCAAAGAAAACAGTTGAACGTTTTATTATTCCTGCTTTCTTTTTCTGCATAAAGTTTAGAACATATCATCAAGAAAAGGACAACCTCCAGGATAACAATGATATGCACCGGAACATAGAACAACCCCGGAACGCTTTTCAGGTTGCCGGGCAGGAAAAGGAAGTTCTTCCTGAAGTCGCTGAATACATATTGGAATATGTAATTGATCTGTACAAATTTTCTTTCAAAGATAACCGGAAGAAGGAAAAACGAGGAAAGGCAGAGGCCGAAAACCATCGAGCCAAAAATTGCAGCGATTCTTTTCCAACCCCCGGAGGTAAAAAATAGGAATACCATATCGATAAAAATTATTATTGTAAACATGTACCCTGAAACCAGGTGGGTCAGGATGAGACCCGCATAGGAGACTCCCAGACAAACCATGATTTTGACTTTTCTATTTGAATTATTTATTTCTCCCAGGAAATAGAAAACAAGCGGAAACCATACGTAAGCGAATAACTCCGCAAAAGTACCGCGCAGATACAGGTTGAAGACATGAAAAGGAAAAACTTGGTACAAAACCGCGCATTTGACGCCAGTTGCATTATCCGCGAGTCTTTTCACAACAAAATACATGGTGGCACCCGACAGAAAAAAACTCAGCCAGATGGCAGCTATCATGGCAGAAATTGTCGAGGGAAGAAACATATGGAATAAAGCAGCAGCATAATAACTAAACGGCGAGTAAAATACGAAATTCGCGCTCCCGTACCCTTTGTTTGCATCCAGAGCCCATTTCGGCAGCAGTGCCCAACTGGAAAAGGCCTTGTAAAACTGATCAGCCTGGAAAATATGAACGTTTATATCATGGCTTACCAGTAGTGTTTTATATATGAAAAGCGGCAAAGTACACAAGAACGCTGTGACTCCCAGTAATGACAGACACATAGCATATCTTGAGCAGAGCTGTTTTTCCGCGTCTTTTCCAAGATGACCAGGCTTATCGGTCCTGACACAAAGTAGTATTCAGGTATTGGCTGCGAAATCTTTACATTTATGTCACTACAACACGTCGGCAACAAATCCACCGACCTTATGAGAGTGGCAAAGCGAGTAATCTTGTCCGGCAGTACAATTTTATCTATAATAAAGGTCTTTCCATCCATCCATGCAAAAAACTTCCCCTTGCCGACTGTGTTGTCAGAGACTTTTTTGGGCTCACAAATCATATAAGATGGCAGATAATATCTTATATGGGCAAAGCTAAAGAAACGGTAGTTATAGTCCAGCAACAGCACAGTTGTTGAAGGATCAGATTTTTTTATTGTATTAAGAACAGTGGGGAGGTTTATATCATGCGCCCTGATCTCGGAGTATGAAACAGGATATTTCATAATGAAAAAAATATACAAGTTGATCACGACAAGCGTGAGACTGACTGATATTGAAATATTTCTGTTTACCAGTGTGTTTACTTCGTTGCCGATGAAAGTTATTGCCCTGGCGACAAGAAGAGCGAGCGGAGGGAGTATAATGAGCATATGTCCAGGAATACCGGGAGTTACTAAAATATGAAAAAAAAGAACCGGCAAAGCCCATAATAACAGAAAACAGGTTCTTACACTTTTGAGAGATTTAAATTTCCTGTTTCGTAAAACATAATAGAAACTGAAAGAGAGGATAACAATTCCACCGCCAATGCAATAGGTAACATAACTGAAAATTACGTCGGCATACTGCCTGAAGGCGTCCCATCCGTTCTTTAAAACGGAGTTGCTAGTACCTGCAATAGACCAGAGTTCTCTCAATGCAGAGAAATATTTATAGGTTCCGCCGGTCATATAGACCATCGGAATAAACCAGCATAATGAAAGCAGTATAAAAACTGCCAGAGCGGCTAGTTTCCTTCTGTACGGAATATCTTTGACTGAGAAAAACAATAGGGGAAAGAGGAATACCGGAGTATTCTGCCTTATACCTCCTGCAACTGCCAAAATTGCAGCAGAAAAAAACAGGAGATTTTCTTGACCTTTGTATATCTTCCAGCATAGCAAACCTATCAGACAACTGAAAAAAGCTTCAACAGTATAACTCAAGGCAACTTCACCATGAAACCAGAAACTTGGGCTTGTGATTATCAAGATTGCTGCAAGTAATGCAGTTATCCTGTCATAGAGTTCCTTCCCCAAAAAGTATATTGCAACAACAGTCAGACCACTGAAAATAATGCTGATTGTCACGAAAACTATATTTGCGTCAGATATGAAACTATTGAGGAATCTACCGATCATTACATAAAGGAAATAGCCTGGGGGGTGCGGTTGATGGATTGTAACGTCGAATTCATCCAATGCCAGGGCGAACTGGACGGAATCCATGTGGTAAAGATATTTGCTGGTAAATGGTATTCTGGAAATGACGGTAAGGACAAACAGTACAACAGGTAAGAAAATAGCCTCATTTCTCACTAATATTTCAGGCAATTTCAACAGTATCCCCGATCTTTGTGGATGTCCTGTCGATAATCCCTGAGGGGAGTTCTATTACACTTGAGGCATTAAAAATGATAGGTACGATTCGATTTGGCTTAAGGTTCTTTCTGACGGCGACAACACAATATTCTCTATTCAGAAAAACAACATCTATCGGGAATTTCATTCCGAATGTATGTATGCCGTTGCAGGGCTTTATCCAGAGAGCTTCGCCGTCAGGCATAGCAATCTTACCCAACAAACCTTTCATACGACTGAAAATATTGTCAGCAATTACAAGATTTAATGCAATTTCCTCTTTTGTGGTTTTATTAAGAACTCTCATAATTACAAACACGCTTGACATTAAGGCAGCCGCAAGGGAAGCCGACTGTAGTAAAATTCACTTTTTCTAAGATACTTACGCTAATAAAACTAGCCACTCGTAAATTTTAACGAATGGCTAGATTATCTCATTCAACACTTATTTTTTACCAATTTTTACATAAATCAAAGCAACTTCAACTGCAATAATCAAAAGAAGAAATGTGTTGAAATCAAATGGCATTGAGACCCCCCCCCTCCTATCAATTTGGTTCATTTCATTTTACTACTTCAAGAACTCTGTAATTCTCATGAAAGCAGGTCCCAGAATTACAACCAGCAGTGCCGGAAAAATGAAAAATATCAAGGGAAACAACAGTTTTACCGTAGTTTTTGCCGCCGCCTCCTCTGCAATCTGCCTCCTTTTTGTCCTCAACGACTCGGCATGCACTCGCAGAGCCTGGCTCAGACTCGTTCCGAATCTCTCCGTTTGCGCAAGCATGGTGACAAAAGCCTTTACATCATCGACCATTGTT
>JAGDMC010000073.1 GCA_017860395.1 Bacteroidota bacterium
CTCTGGTTTGCCAAACATTATATCATGCTGGCCTACACGGGGTGTCATGTGAAGGTTGCCTTTCTCGTCCACGAAAATCTGTTCAATTTGAGCATCCCATATTTCATTTCCATCTATATAGAGGCCAATTTTTAAAATATCTCTTACCCACTCTTTGTTTTCGCGGATTCTTCCCCTGTATCCCTGTACAATTGTGAGAGGAATTTCTCCAGTCACAACAGGAACATCAGATGTAAACGCCCTCACCAGCGGAAAGACATAGGCAGTTTCGTCCATGTAAAATCCTCCGTTTACAGTCTCCAGGCGAAGCACCGGCCTCCGCTGAGTGATGCTTACTTTAAGGACACCTCTGCCGGTATAGCTCACTGTGGACTTTTTTATTGCAGTCCTGTTGTTGAGCATAAGCTCAAGATTGTGGAGATTTATGTGTTTAAGCTTGCTCTCCTTAACAGTAATACCCTCTTCACGTATGAGGTCGCCAATTTCGGCCCTGCTCACAAACCTGTTTACTGAACTGTCGAGAATTGCTATCTCAATCCTGTTGCACTTTAACTTTGCAATCTCCTGCTTTGTGAGAATGGTTGAAAAGAAAAAATATGCTGCAAGCGCTGCCAAAAGCAGTGTATACCCTAAATATATGAGGATCTTCTTAAACATTGTATCTCTCTTTAAGGTAGTTTGTTATAGGTTCAATGAACCGGTCGATGTCTCCTGCTCCAAAGCTTATGAGCGTATCAATTTCAATTGTTGAGAGATATTGCATGAGCTCTCCCTTTGTTATGAGTACCTTCCTGTCAATTGTAACTTTGTCAAATATTATCTTTGAAGTAACTCCTTCGAGCGGCAGTTCCCTTGCCGGGTAAATATCCAGCAAAATCAGTTCATCCAGCGCACTCAGGCTCTCTGCAAAATCTTCGGCAAAATCCCTTGTCCTTGAAAAAAGGTGGGGCTGAAAAATTGCTGTGAGTCTTCTTCCCGGAAATATGTTCCTCATCGAACTGATTGCTGCGGCTATCTCTTTTGGATGGTGTGCATAATCATCTATGTATGCACATTCAGGTGTGTTTAATCTGATGTCAAACCTGCGTTCGACACCGGAAAACGATTCGAGCGCCTTCTTTAATGCTTCAATTCCGATTCCGTTCAGGAGTGCAATTGCCGATGCTGCAACAGCATTTTCCACATTGACCCAGCCCGGAATGCCAACTTTGCAATTGTTTATTACACCGCCGGGGTGGTTGAGATTGAATGTGAAAAATCCGGTTCCGGAAATTTTTATCTCAGATGCATAAAAATCTGCCGGGGTATCGTATGCATAACTGTATACGTGTACATTTGAAGCAAGTTTTGCATTAATTTCAACGCCTTTCTTAACGATAAGATGTCCGTTCTCTTTAACCTGAGATGCAAATTCGTTGAATGCCTCTTTTATATGGGCATGGTTTGAATAAATGTCGAGATGGTCGGCATCTGTTGAAGTTATGACTGCGCTGTCGGGAAATAGCTGAAGAAAAGACCGGTCAAATTCATCGGCCTCTGCAACAAGTATTTCACTGTTGCTCAACAGCAGGTTTGTATGATAATTTTTTGAAATTCCTCCAAGAAAAGCAGTACATCCTTTGCCAGAATTAGTAAAAATGTGTGCCAGAAGAGTAGATGTTGTAGTCTTCCCGTGTGTTCCGGCAACGGCAAGAGTCTTCTTTTCCGATGCAATAACACCCAGAGCCTTTGATCTTTTGCACATATTAAACCCGCCATTAAGGATAAACTGAAACTCTCCCAGCTCCTTTGGTACTGCGGGAGTGTATATTACGAATGTTTCATCGGGATTTGTCCGGAATTCTTCAGGAATGAGATTCACATTATCTTCAAAGTGAATTGATATGCCTTCGCTTTCAAGTTCGGAGGTGAGTTTGCTTGGAGTACGGTCGTACCCTGCAACTCTGTAACCCGCATGATTATAGTAACGGGCAAGAGCACTCATTCCAATACCTCCAATTCCTAATAGATATATATATTTCATCCTTTGTTCCCTGTTAATTTAAAAACTTCATTTACGATAATTGATGCCGACTGTTTGTAGCCCATTCTTCCGATATTCTCCTCAAGTTCTTCAATTTTTGATGTGTCGTTAAGAAGTTCCATTGCAGTTGACATAAGATACTGATGAGCTTCGGCATCTTTAACCATCATTGCGGCTCTTTTGTCTACAAGCGCTTTTGCGTTGCAAGTCTGGTGATCTTCGGCCACATTTGGTGAAGGGACAAAAATACAAGCCTTCTTTGCCACGCTCAGTTCGGATATAGTTCCTGCCCCGGCCCTTGTTATTATAACATCGGCCGCTGCATAAGCCAAATCCATCCTGTCTATGAATTCGCAGTTTTTAACATATTCTCTGTTTTTCTCCTTAAGAAAAAGTTCAACTTCTTCTTTGTAGTATTTTCCTGATTGCCAGATTATTTCAATGCCGCTTGTCTCTCTCTCCGATATCCAATCTTCCACAGAGGTGTTAAGCGTTCTTGCTCCAAGACTCCCTCCTATAACAAGAAGTACTTTTTTATTTTCTTTTACACCGAAATATTCTCTTGCCTCTGCTTTCATTTCGGGCGTTGTCATTTGTATTCCCGACCGGATAGGATTACCTGTAATCAGAATTTTATCTTCCGGGAAAAACCGGCTCATACCTTCGTATGCAACACATATTTTTTTTGCCTTTTTGGAAAGTATCCTGTTTGCAAGCCCGGCAAATGAGTTCTGTTCCTGAATAAGATATGGGATATTTTTTCTTCCGGCCATGTACAACAAAGGAGCGCTGGCATATCCGCCCACGCCTATTGCTGCATCCGGCTTAAAATCATCAATTATTTTAGCTGCTCCCCTGAGGCTTTTAAGAACTTTAAACGGAAGCAGAAGGTTTGAAAGGGAAAGTTTTCTCTTTAATCCGGCAACGGGGAGTCCTTCTATTTTATAACCGGCAGCAGGGACCCTCTCCATTTCCATTTTTCCAAGCGCGCCAACGAATAATATTTCGGAATGGGGGCTCACTCTCATAATTTCATTGGCGATTGAGATTGCAGGAAAGATATGCCCTCCTGTGCCGCCGCCGCTTATTATTATTCGCATTGCCTTTTTCATAATTCTATCTCCTCTGCTTTTATTTGTTCGCCATTCTGAGTCTCTTCTTCCGGATTGACTTTTACTTTTCCGCTCTCTACACTTCTGCTCACTGCCAGGATAATTCCAAATGCCGAACTCATAATAATGAGTGAGGTTCCGCCGAGGCTTATCAGTGGCAAAGTGTGTCCGGTAACAGGCAGCAGACTTACATTTACAAGTATGTGCAGCATTGCCTGTGTTGTGATTAAAAGTCCGAGGGCAATAACAAGAATTGCAGAAAACATTTTTGTGCAATTACGCGCAATTGCAATACATCGGAACAGGAACCACAGGTATAGCAACAGTACGGTTACTCCGCCTGCCAGACCCCACTCTTCAACAATGATTGAATATATAAAATCGGAGTAGGGGTGAGGAAGCACATAGCGTTGTGTGCTCTTTCCCGGCCCTTTCCCGATAATGTTGGCCGAAGCTATGGCTATCTTTGCCATATCTGCCTGGAATGTCTTGTCTAAGAGTTTCTGTTTATCCTGAGATTTAAGGTTTTCATCAATATCCTTTTTAACCACAAAATTTTCAATTCTGGATACCAGTGTCTGAATCCTCGGAAACAATCCAAAAGTCTGGTTAAGGAGTACTGCCAGCAAAAGAGTCAGTACCGCAATACCGGCACTTTTAATAAGGTGGCTCCACTTTATCCCTCCAATAATGAGAATCAGAAACGAAAGTCCACCGAGAATGAGAGCCGTTGAGGCACTTCCGTTAAGTATGAGCAATAGCATTATACCAAGAGGCGCAAGAATCCAGATGGCAAACTCCTTAAATGTTTCAAATTTGTGGTCCTCAAGAACCTTTGCCAAATAAAGCATGAGAGCTATTTTTGCTATTTCGCTCGGCTGAAAGGAAACGCCGAATATCGATATCCACCGTTCGGCATCGTTAAGGGTAGTTCCCATAACTATTGTTGCAATGAGCAACCCTATGCTCACAATCATTCCCAGAATGGATATTTTTCTGTACCATCCAAGAGGAACTCTTGAACAGATATAAAGTGCAGTCAGCCCGAAAATAACAAAGCGCATCTGCTTAAGCAGAAACGAGAATGTAGTTTTTCCCTCCCTGAAGGCAAGAGAGCTGCTGGACGAGTATACTGCGGCTATCGAAATGAGCGAAAGCGCAAGTACGATAATCCAGATAACTTTATCCCCCTTTAATCTGTTTACAAAAGAATCTTCCATAGCTATAGCTTTGCAACTGCCTCTTTAAATTGTTTACCTCTGTCTTCGTAATTTTTGAAAAGGTCAAAACTTGCACATGCCGGAGAAAGAAGTACGGTATCTCCCGATTTTGCAAGCTTGTATGCAATATCAACGGCTTCGGCGGCCGAACCTGCATCATATATCTCTTCAACCTTGTCGGAAAATTCCTTGTGCAGTTTTTTGTTGTCAACTCCAAGACAAATGAGCACTCTAACCTTGTCTTTTACAAGATCGTAAAGAGGCTGATAGTCATTTCCCTTGTCTTTTCCTCCGGCAATCCATATCACCGGGGTCTTCATGCTTTCAAGAGCATACCATGTTGAATTCACATTGGTTGCTTTTGAGTCATTTATATATAGTACATTTTTAACTTTCAGTACATTCTCCAGGCGGTGCTCAACTCCCTTAAAGCTGGTAAGACTCTCCCGGAGAACTTCGTCCTTAATTTGAAGAACCTTGCCGGTAATTGCCGCTGCCATTGAATTGTAGATGTTGTGCCGTCCCTGCAGGGAGAGCTCATTCACATACATCTCGTAACTGTCATTATTGTAAACAACATTCATCTTTTCGTCCTTGAGGTAGGCACCTTCCGAGACCTCTTTCATCTGGCTGAAAGGCAGTTTTTTTGCCTGAAGAACTATTTTGTTCAGGTGAGATATGCTTATTTCATCATCAGCACAAAAGATAAAGCAGTCGTCACCGGACATATTTCTTGTAATCCTGAATTTTGCCTTGATATAGTTCTCCATGTTATTGTCATAACGATCCAGATGGTCCGGTGTTATATTCAGAAGTACTGCAATATCCGCTTTAAAATCGTACATGCCGTCAAGCTGAAAACTGCTCAGCTCCAGCACATAATAGTCATACTCCCTTGTTGCAACCTGGAATGCGTAACTCTGCCCGATATTGCCCGCAAGCCCTACATTAAGTCCTGCATTTTTCAGAAGGAAATATATAATTGAAGTAGTAGTTGTTTTTCCGTTGCTACCGGTAATGCATATTTTTTTTGCCTTATCGTATCTTCCTGCAAATTCAATTTCCGAAATAACAGGAATCCCGTTTCCAGTAATCTCTTCTACAATTGGAATACTATCAGGTATGCCCGGGCTTTTGATAACTTCGTCGGCATTGAGAATAAGTTCTTTTGTATGCCCTCCCTCTTCATACGGAATATTGAATCTCTCAAGCATGGCCTTTGCTTCTTCCTGCAACATATTGCAATCTGTAAGAAAAGTATCATGCCCTTTTACCGACGCAAGGACTGCTGCCCCCACGCCACTCTCTCCTCCTCCAAGTACTACAACTCTTGACATATTATCTGATTTTTAAAGTTATAACAGTTATGACGGCAAGGATTATTGCAATGATCCAGAATCTTGCAACAATTTTTGCTTCGGGTATGGCTCTCTTTGGATATTGTATGATAGACGGAATATCCTCTTTTTGGAAATGGTGGTGAAGCGGTGACATTTTAAATACACGTACTCCCGCACCAAATCTCTTTTTGGTATATTTAAAATACAACCTCTGAATAATTACGGAAAGCAGTTCAACGAAGAATATTCCGCATAAAATTGGTATAAGAAGTTCCTTCCTTATCATTATCGCTGCAACGGCAATAATTCCGCCTATTGCCAATGAACCTGTATCTCCCATGAATACCTGAGCAGGGTAGGAGTTGTACCATAGAAATCCCACCAGAGCTCCTATAAAGGCGGCAAGAACAACAACCAGCTCGCCCGTATTGGGGATGTACATTATGTTAAGGTAATTGGCATAGATTATATTGCCGGACAAATATGCAAGTATGGCAAGCGTGACGCCCACAATTGCAGAAATTCCTGTCGTAAGGCCATCCATCCCGTCTGTGATATTGGTCCCGTTGGAAACAGCAGTTACAATGAAGATAACCATCAGAACATAAATAAGCCATCCGATTTTCTGACCAGCTTCGCCTCCCACTGGTGAAAGCCATGCATAGTCAAATTCGTTGTCTTTAATAAATGGTATGGTTGTTTTTGTATTCTTTTCGTCTTTGAAATAGCTAACCTTGTCGGAAAATCCCTCCTGAGTTATAACTTCTGCGTGAGACTCCTTAACAACAGCACTTGACGGAACCCTCACTACTGCCTGGTCGCTCAGATACAGACTTAAACCAACAATGAGACCCAGCCCTACCTGGCCAACAATTTTAAATTTTCCTTTTAAACCCTCTTTATTTTTTTTGAATACTTTTATATAGTCGTCCATAAATCCGATAAATCCCAGCCATATTGTGGTAATTATCATCAGCTGAACATATATGTTTGTAAGGTCACCCAACAGGATAACCGGAATGAGTATAGAGATGAGAATTATTATTCCTCCCATTGTGGGAGTGCCTTTTTTCTGAATCTGTCCTTCGAGACCAAGGTCTCTTATGCTCTCGCCAATTTGTTTCTTCGCGAGTTTGTTGATGATTTTTTTGCCAACAAACAGTGCGATGAAAAGTGCAAGGATAATTGCAGTGGTAGCCCTGAAGGAGATATATCTCAGCAGGCCCAGTCCGGGGAAATCGGTAAAATCCTTTAAGTAATCGAATAAGTTATAAAGCATTGTCCAGATTATTAAGTGT
>JAGDMC010000274.1 GCA_017860395.1 Bacteroidota bacterium
CAAACTCTGCCTTTACAACGGCAGATATTTTTGCAAATTGTGCTTCAGTTTTCTCTTTATCCGACTCTATCATAAAAGAGAGAGCAACAATAAACGATGCTAAAACCAACAGATATCTTTTCATAATATTATTTAGTGTTTCTTAATTATTTATTTGATTGCATTAAATTTTACCGCTTTGCTCTCATTATAGAGCCGGTCCAGAGCAGATACGTAAAAATCATACGCCTGTGCCTGTGCTGCATCTGCGGAATATTTTGTTTCGCCTGTAAGGGCAAGGATTGACGACCCTTTTGAAAAGTCCGGAGTTTCTCCCTTTTTGAATTTATAAATGAGATAGTAATATGCTCTTTCTGAGTTGCATTTTTCCAAAGAGGCGTTCCCTTTTGGCAAATCTTCCCCCTGCCATTTAAATAAAATATCTCCCCCCTTTATGCTCATTAGCGCACCTTCGGGCGAAACCGGAGGATTCGTTTCAAAGCCGCGCATCTGAGGCACGATTGTAGGGTTTGGGTAGAGCTCTCTTAATACGGAATTAATATCAAGCTTATTGTCTTTCATGTTTTTCGCACTGAAGTAACAAGCTCCCTGATAGTTATTCATTTCTCTAAGCATGAGAGCCTGTTTCTTTATTTCAAGAGGACTCCTCCATGCTTCAATTTTTGAACCTGCATCGAGGCGATATGTGCCAAGCCCACCGTATACAGGCGTTCCGGCAGAATAATCTCTCCACCATTCAGCCAATACAGTAAAATCTGCAGCAGGATAACCTATATTGAAATAGAGCTGAGGCAAAACTGCATACGGGCTGATTCCAAACTTCATAAAAGGCTTAACGGATTTTATTGTGTCGCGTAACATTTTTACTACTAAATCCACATTTTCCCTTCTCCATGCCATTTTATCCTCTTTCTTATAACCCCGTGGGTATTTTGCGAAGGAAGACTCATCGGAAAAGTCGCTGTTCGGATAAAAATAGTCGTCGAAGTGAATTCCGTCCAAATCGTATCTTGTAACAAGGTCCTTAATAACTTTTGTAAGAAACTCCCTTGTTTCCGGATATGCAGGATCGAAGTACAGTTTATTGCCATATTTAACGAAAATATCCGGTCTCTTACGATAGATATGATTCGGTGACATGTCTTTGATATTGTCTACATTCTGGCTCACTCTGTATGGGTTGAGCCATGCATGTAATTCCATCCCCCGTTTATGGGCCTCCTCAATCGCAAAAGCGAGAGGGTCATAAAGCGGCGAAGGACTCTTTTTCTGATCTCCGGTCAAATAAATTGACCATGGTTCATTTCCGGAAATGTAAAAAGCATCGGCAGCCGGTCTCACCTGCAACACTACTGCGTTAAAGTTCATGCTCTTGAATAAATCGAGATAAGCAATCAGTTCTTTTTGTTGCTCCATAGAAGTGAGGCCGGGCTTAGATGGCCAGTCAATATTATTGACGGTGGCAATCCACGCAGCCCTCCATTCCTGTTTTCCATCATACGCAGCCTTAAGGTCAAAAGAGGCCGATAAAAAAAGGGAAACAGTTAACAATGCGGCAATTAGGTATCTCATAATTATAAGGAACGGAATTAGGGGTTAGTTAATACTACAAAGATATTATATTTGCGTTAAAATTTACAGATTATGATTGTTGATTCTTTGAGAGGTTTTGAGCGTTATTTAAATATTCATCCCCGTTTTGAGAAAGCCTATACATACATACTGAAAACCGACCTAAACGGTCTTGAGCCGGGAGAATATCCTGTGGTTGGAAAGGATATATACTGCAAAATATGGGAAGGAGAGGGAAGAGGCATGGAAATACCTAAACTTGAGGTACATGATTCGTATATCGACATCCATATTGTACTTAAAGGCACTGAAACAATTGGGATTCGCGACAGGAGCCGGTGCATGGGCGACAACATTCCGTACGACGAAACCAATGATATTGCCTTTCTGGAAGAGAGCCCCGAAAACTTCATCAGTCTCGGAGAGGATAACCTTGCAGTTATTTTCCCTCATGATGCACATGCTCCTCTTATTGGAGAAGGATTTATCAAAAAGGCTATTATTAAGGTAAAAATGTAATTCGTGCCGGAAAAACACTTAATGAAGTTTAACAACAACAGAAGATACAACTCCTTTGTAGGGTACTTCAAAGAGAAGTATGGCAGCCGCCTTCAGAAAATTGTAATTGATGCCGGATTCACATGTCCAAACCGTGACGGAACAGCGGGACTGGGTGGCTGTACATATTGCGACAACGAAGCGTTCCACCCTTCATACAGTACTCCCGACAAGACTATTTTGCTGCAAATTGAAGAAGGCATAAAATTTCACAAAAACCGATACAGGAAAGCATCGCAATATCTGGCCTATTTTCAGCCTTTCTCAAACACTTATGCACCTATAGCCGAACTTAGGGAAAAGTATGCACAGGCACTCTCCCACCCGCTTATAGCAGGTATAGTTATAGGAACCCGGCCGGACTGTGTTGATGCAGAGAAGCTCGACTGGCTCGCTGAGCTTTCAAAAGAGAAAATTGTAATAATCGAATACGGAATAGAATCGGTTTATGACAAAACCTTGCTTAGGATAAACCGTGGACACAACTATGGGAAGGCAAAGGAGATAATTGAATCTACCGCTGCCAGGGGAATAGACCAGGGGGCCCACTTTATATTTGGCCTTCCGGGCGAAACAAAGGAAGATATGATGGCTATGGCCGGTTATATAAACCGTCTGCCGGTGAATTCCGTAAAATTTCATCAGCTGCAAATAGTAAAGGGAACTCAAATGGAGAAGGAATTCCGTGAAAAACCGGAAGATTTCGTTCAATTTGAGATGAACGAATATATCGACTTTTTCATAGATTTTCTTGAACTGCTAAGGCCGGACCTCTATATTGAGCGGTTTGCAGGAGAGGTTCCTCCGCGATTTGTAAACTACATGCCATGGGGAACAATACGGTATACCGAACTTCACAGCCTATTG
>JAGDMC010000074.1 GCA_017860395.1 Bacteroidota bacterium
AGTCTCTTGTTATCCCTGCGGATTTGAGGATCGGCAAATGTTATCCATATTTCTGAGACCTCGCCGGAGCCGAAAAGCCACTCTATAAATTCAATTCTTGCTCTCAGGAAAGCTACATTCTTTAGCCCCTCTTCAACTGCAGTTTTTGCCCCTCTCCAAAGTCTTGCGCCTTTAATGTCGAGTCCCAAAAAATTTGTATCAGGGAATTTTCTGGCCAGTTCCACAGCATATTCTCCCCTTCCGCATCCAAGCTCAAGAACAATAGGGTTGTCATTTCCAAAATAGTCGCTGTTCCACTTACCCTTCATTTTATAGTCTTTTCTGAAGACCTCCTCAAAATCCGGTTGAAACAGGCAGCTGAAACTTTTATTTTCTTCGAATCTTTTAAGCTTATCTTTTCCCATTAGAATCTGTCAATATAAAACTTATCTCCCCAATCCCTTTTATTTCGCTATTTGAAGCATTCCCGACAAGGACAAACCAATTTCCGCTTCTTGGAAAAGTTACCCTGTTCCTGTATTTCCATTTGTAGTCCTTCCACATTCCCGATCTCTGATAATTTTTGGACGGGTCTGTCTTAAATTCAAGACTATCTCTGTACTTGCGTCCATCGGGAGAAAACAATGTAATGCAGAGAGGAAGCGCCTGCCCTTCGAAATCATGAGAAAACCTCATAAATACATCTATGTCATATAGCTGTAAAGTGTCGTCAACCTTAAACCGGTATTCCAGTTTATCGGTGATAGACAGAACATTGTCCTCAATTTTAGCTGAGTATGTCTCGAATTGTTCCTGCCTCCCGCAGGAAAATAAAAAAAGAGAAAACAGAAGAAGCAGTTTAGTTTTGCTTTTGAATGCCATTGTTGCCATTTCCGTTTTTGACAATTTTTTGCGGTTTTTTCGGACCCTTGTGCTTATTGTTGGGAACCCTGCTTTTTTCGTCAAACCTTGAAATGCTGTCGTCGCCCACTGATGTAACAAATTCCGGAGATTTGTCCTTTGCTGTTGGAAGCAGGCTCTCTACCTTAACCCCTTTAGAGTTAAGTTTGAGAATCTCTCTAACCTTATCGGCAGGAATCGGGAACATGTTTGCCATGCTGTTCTGCTCATACGAGAACCACATTACACCCCTGAGAATATCTGTCTTAATCAGAAAAACAGGTCCGTCTATTGTTTCGAGCGGTTCCCTTACAAACGGAATCTTTGACTGAGCATCTATATAAGTTGCTGCTTCATAATTGATACAACACTTAAGCTTGCTGCACTGGCCTGCAAGTTTTTGCGGGTTAAGCGACAAATCCTGGCTGCGGGCAGCCTGAGTTGTAATTGACTGAAAGGTTGACATGTACCTCGAACAGCAAAGTTCCTGGCCACAGACACCAACTCCTCCGATAAGGCCGGCTTCCTGTCTTGCCCCAATCTGACGCATCTCAATACGGATTTTAAACTCTTCTGCAAACAGCCTGATTAGCTGGCGGAAGTCTACCCGTTCATCGGCTATATAGTAGAATATGGCTTTGGTTCCATCTCCCTGAAATTCCACATCGCCAATCTTCATGTTAAGGTTCAAAGACAAAGCCACCTGCCTTGCACGGATCATTGTCTTATGCTCCCTTGCAATGGCTTCCTGCCAGCGCTCAATATCAAGGGACCTTGCTTTGCGGTATATTTTTTTAAACTCGTATGTTGCCGGTTCTACATCGTTCCTTTTAAGCTGATGACGGATAATTGGCCCGTTTGCAGTTACTATTCCTACATCGTGCCCGTTTGCGGCCTCAACCACCACAAGATCTCCAACCACCAGCAATACGCCCGATTCGTTTCGGAAATATAGTTTTCTTGTATTTTTAAACCTTACCTCAAAGAGGTTTTTTGTCTCTTCGTCCGGGATTCCTTCAAGCCAGTCATAAACAGTAAGTTTGCAACATCCGTTTTTGAACTTGCAGGTTAGTTCGCCGTCGTCGGCTCTTAAAGTAGAGCAGCCGCGTGAACAATCATATTTAATATTTTGTGTATCCATAATTTTTACAAAGATAGAAAAAAGCGGTTACTTAGGTCGGCAAAGATATACTTGGAGTTTACGCTCCTCTCTATATCAGTTCTTCGGAACCAAGACTCAGGATATATGTTCTTCTTATATATTCTATGAGCTTGTAGCAAAAATCGCGCTGCCTCTCTCTGGTGAGCATGGCCACCTCTTCCCACACGGAAATTACATTCATAAGCTCTCTGGAAAGACATCCGTTTATGAGATCGGCAATAAGGTTGTCAAACGCAGAAGTTTCCTGAGATTCGGAAATTGCTCTTCTTGCCCGGCTCAGGCTTCCTCCCGAAATTTTTGCCCACAGGGTGGCATCGGATTCAGAAATGCCAAATTCAATCATAAGTCTTTCCGAGAGAAGGTGTCGGTCTATAGGGGAAAGCTTTATTATGCGGCATCTTGACAGGATAGTGGGGAGAATGCGATCCACGGACTGGCTTATAAGAAAGAGATAAGTATCTTTTGGCGGCTCTTCCAGCAATTTAAGAAGTTTGTTGGACGCCTCCTGATTCATTCTCTCGGCAAGCCAAATGACCATATATTTGTTTCCACCTTCAAAAGCAGTCATACTAAGCTTGCGGAATATAAGAGAGGCTTCGGCAACACCGATGTTTCCCAGTTTGTTTTCCGCTCCCATTTCGTCATAGAGTTCCTGTTCTCCCATATACGGATTGGCACGAACCACTTTGCGCCAGGAATCTATAAAATTGTCACTCACCGGTTTGCTTGTGATTTTTTTTGTCGTACTCACAGGGAATGCAAAATGGAGGTCGGGGTGTATGAGTTTTTCAAACTTATTGCAACTGGGGCAACTTCCGCATGAGTCTGTTTCAGTTCTGTTGGGGCATGAGAGATACTGGGCAAATGCAAGCGACAGGGGGAGCGCACCATATCCCGGCTCCTCGCCAAAAAGGATAGCATGCGGAACTCTGCCGTCCGATCCGAGTTTTATCAACTGCCTTTTTGTGTCATTATGCCCTACAACCGAAGAGAACTGCATATTTTATAAATTTAACCAAAGATAACCATTTCACAGTTTTTACAATCAAATCCCAGGCGAAACTCTCTGCCTCCGTTTGTAAGATAAAGCGGCTCATTGAGTCCTTTTCCCCCGCCCTCTCTGGGGCATAGGCCAAGTTCATATTTAATGCAATATTTGCAGCGCATAAGCTCCGCCTCTGCCGGAGGGGCAATCTCAAATGCCGGTTTAGTATAGGCAGCTCCAAGTTCTTTGTACAACTCTTCCGAAAGCCTGTTTGATATGTTTGCCCGGTAGTCTGCCTGTTTTCCTTCAAGAGGGTGCCGGTTTGCAAATATTGACAATGACTCTTTAGATTTCTTTAAGCCGGATATTATTTCCTGTTTACCTCTTTTTTCATTAAGCAGCATTGCCAGAGTGCGTCTCATCTCGTTTAGCAGAGAGAGCGGATAGAATGGAATTTCTTCTCCCTCAATGTCTGTCAGCTTAAAAATGTATATATCCGATCTTTTGCTTAGCTGGTTTCTGATATTTTTTTCTGCAAGTTCCCTGTTTTTTGCAGTTTCATGCCTTTCATCTGTTTGAAATAAAACCTCAGTCCCGTCTTCACATATTCCTGTCAGCCGGGTAATTCCTTCCCTGCAGGAAAATTTAAGAGTGACTTCGATGAGCCTTTTTGGCATATTGTACTCAAGTTCCCTTTCAAAATTATGGTCATAGTTGCGGTAAACTTTTGTACCGGGAATGATTTCCGGCTGGTCGTTAATTACTACAACACCCGGCTCGGTAACATTTGCCCTTGCTCCTTCAACTTCTCCTTCCGGAGTAATAAAGCACAGGCCGTCTCCGTTTTCTATCCGCAAGTGAGATTCGTATTTTATGCGGAGTTTGCCACCTTTCTCCTTTACAATTGAACTTACCTTTCCAACATATTCTCCCACTGCTTTTGCCGCCTCTTTGCTCTGCCATTCCCCTCTTTCCCCGTTTATAAACAGATGGGTGTATCCGCGGTTAAAGGTCTTCTCCGGCCTTGGAGTGAAACCCCCGAATAACCTGCCGGAAGAGGAGGGGCAGTAGCCACCGTCTTTTTCTGTGAAATTGTCAATAAGCGACCTGTAGAATCTTACTACATTTTTTATATATGAAATATTTTTGAGCCGCCCCTCCACCTTAAAGGACGATATCCCTGCGTTTGCAAGCTGTGGAATAAAATCGCCAAGGTTGAGATCGCGAAGCGAAAGCAGTGCTTTGTCTCTGAGCAGTATTTTTCCGGAACTGTCTTTCAGGTCGTATTTCGACCTGCATGCCTGAACACATGCGCCTCTGTTTGCACTTCTCCCGGCAACCTTTTCACTCATGTAGCACTGCCCGCTGTATGACACGCAAAGGGCTCCGTGAATAAAGCTCTCCAGTTCAACAGTGGTGGCTTTGCGAATTTCTGCTATCTGATCAAGCGACAGCTCTCTTGCCAGAATGAGCCGTTCAAATCCGAGTGATTCGAGAAACATTGCCTGCTCTGCTGTTCTGATATTGGTTTGGGTAGAGGCAAAGAGCGGCAATGGAGGCAATCCTGCCTTAAGCAGGCCAAGGTCCTGAATAATGAGGGCAGAGCAACCGGCATCGTATGCCTGATGTGCAAGCTTCACTGCCTTTTCTATTTCGTTATCGTACAGAATCGTATTGATTACCATGTACACTTTCGCTCCGAATTTGCGGCCATAGGCTGCAAGCTGGGCGACATCGGAAACAGAGTTGCCTGCTGCTTCCCTTGCCCCAAAAGAAGGGCCTGCAATATAGAGAGAATCGGCACCGCAATCAATTGCTGCAATGCCGATATCCCTGTTTTTGGCCGGAGCCAGAAGTTCTAATTCTCTTAGTTGCACTTAAGCTGGGTTTTCACCTTGTACTCTGCAGCAGCTTTGTATGTTGCATCGTTGAGCAGCTGCTTGTAGTATCCGCATGCTTTGGCATTGTTTCCTTTGCCTTCGTATGCTGTTGCTAAATTGTAAAGAGTACTGCTCTTGTCTTTTGCGTTTGTATCTTCGGCATAGTAGCTTTCCAGAGCAGCTATTGCCTTGTCAAATTTCTTCAGCTGAACTGCAGAAAGTCCGACAAGCTTTTTAGCCTGGCCCGACTCAAGATAGGTATTTGATTTCTCTGCCGATTCAAGCACTGCTGCCCAGTTTTTAAGCTTAAGCGCAGCTACTGATTTTTTAAGATACAAGGTTGAAAGTTGCTTTGATGCATCATCTTTTTGTCCGAGCGTAATTGCTTTTTCAAAAGCAGCAATTGCTCCGGCCTCATTCTCCAGACGCGCTTCCGACATACCTATTCTTAAATATGCCATCCCGTTGGCAGGATCTACAGCAACAACCTTGTTGTACTCAGCAATTGCCTCGGCATATTTACCTTCGTTTAAAAGATTATTTCCATCGGCCATAAGTACCTGAGGAAGAAGCTCTGTAGCCTCTTTTACAACATCTGTTGCAGAATAGGCGGTACCTGTTTCAATAGCTTTCTTAATCTGAAGAACGGCATTGTCAATATCATTTGCCGATGCAAACTGCTTTCCGTAGCGAAGGTGAATCTGCGGAATAATCGCTTTTGTTTCTGCAAGCATAGTTGCTCCCTGTTCGCCCAAACCCTCAAGCATTTTAAGCGCTTTGTTAAAAGATTCGATTGCAACCGGATAATTGCTCTCGTTTAGTGCAGCTCCACCGGCATTGAATGCATCGGTAGCGGCAGTTAGGTCCTGCCCGTAAACTGTACCCATCGAGAGGATTGAAAGTACACAAATAGCTAAAAATGTCCTGAATTGTTTCATTTTATATAAATATTATGTATTAATTGACTTTTTTTAACCCTGCGGTCTTTGCAAAAATAAAAAAAAGTAAATTATCATGCAAATTTGGCTACTTTTGTTATAGGTAATAACAAAACTGAATAAAAAGCATGAAACGTATTTTAATGGTAGTAGTTACCATGGCAATTTTTATGAGCGCCATGGCACAAATGCCCCAAAAGCTTCCTCTTGACCCAAAGGTAAGAACGGGAGTGTTAGAGAACGGCCTTACTTATTTTGTAGTTCAGAACGCTGAACCAAAAGGACAGGCAGAATTTTACATAGCCCAGAAAGTAGGCTCAATCCTGGAAGATGACAACCAGAGAGGACTTGCACACTTTCTTGAGCATATGGCTTTCAATGGATCCAAGAATTTCCCCGGAAACGGGATTATCTCATATCTGGAAAAAATAGGCGTTAAGTTTGGTGCAAACCTAAACGCAGGAACCTCATTTGACCAGACAATTTATAACATTTCAAGCGTACCGGTTAAGAGACAGGGTATAATTGACTCTTGTCTTCTTATTCTTCACGACTGGTCTTGCGCAATTTCTCTTACCACAGAAGATATTGAAAAAGAGAGAGGAGTTATCCGTGAGGAATTCCGCACAAGCAGCAGTGCAATGCTTAGAATGATTGAGAAAATGATGCCGGAAATTATGCCGGGAAGCAGATATGCATACAGGCTTCCTATTGGTACACTTAATGTTATTAATAATTTTACTCCTCAGGAGATAAGAGATTATTACAACAAATGGTACCGTCCGGATTTGCAGGGGATTATTGTTGTTGGCGATATTGATGCTGCAGCAGTTGAAGCACAAATTAAAACCATGTTTGGCTCAATCCCTAAACCTGTAAATCCTGCACCAAGAATTGAACTCCCGGTTCCCGACACTAAAGATGCCCTTATATCTGTTGCAACAGACCCTGAGGCAAGCACAACGACTTTACAGGTGATGTACAAGCATGATGTTCTGCCTAAGGAAATCAGGGCTACAGCCGCTTCAATTGTTATGGATTACATGAACACAATGGTTACCGGAATGCTTAATTCACGCTTCCAGGATCTCGGACAAAAACCTGATGCACCTTTTACATATGCTCAGGCAAGCTATGGCAATTTCTGCTTTGGCATTACTCAGACCAAAGATGCATTTACTCTTGGCGCAGGCGTTAAAGAGGGCAAAATGAATGAATCCCTCAAAGCGTTGATTAACGAGGCAGAAAAGGTTAGAAGATTCGGCTTTACTCCTTCGGAATACGATCGTGCAAAAGCAAACTATATGAGCCGTCTGGAACAAATTTATAAAGAGAAAGAGAAACAGAAAAACTCATTCTATGTAAACCAGATTGTGGACCATTTCATAACCAACAACGCTTATGCCGGCATTGAAACCGAGTATGCGTTGATGCAGCAGGTTGCTCCGGCTATAACTGTAGAACAGATTAACGAATATGCAAAATCACTTCCTGTAGATCAGAATCTTGCAATTGCAGTAATGATGCCTAAGAAAGAGGGTCTCAAGGTTCCTGCAAATGAGGAGTTGATGACTGTTTATCAAAATGCACTTAAAGAGCAGGTAGAGCCATATAAAGAAACCCTTTCAAAAGAACCGCTGGTACCTGTTGCTCCAAAAGCAGGCAAGGTTATTTCCGAAGTGAAGGAGCCAATGAGCGGGGCCACTGTATGGAACATGTCCAACGGGGCCACTGTTGTTGTTATGAAAACAGACTTCAAAGACGACCAGATTATGTTCAGTGCCACAAGCAAGGGCGGATACTCTCTGCTGGACAAATCGGATATTGTTGCTACAAAGGTAATTAATGACGTAGCTGCTATTGGCGGTCTTGGAAACTTCAGCGCAACCGACCTTAAAAAGGTTCTTGCCGGTAAAAATGTATCTGTTCGCTCTAATATCGGCATGATGAGTGAAGGTCTGTCCGGAAGCAGTACGCCAAAGGATATTGAAACCTTTATGCAACTTGTCTATCTTAGCTTTACATCAATCAGGCAGGACAATGAGGCTTTCCAGTCATATTTAGGCAAAATGAAAGCTCAGCTTGAAAACATGGCTGCACAGCCAATGGTTGCATTTTCGGATACTGTTCAGAAAGTTCTGTACAACAGCAATCCTTACGCAAAAAGACTGGATTTGGATATGCTGGCAAAAGTCAATTATGAAAAGACCCTGCAACTTGCAAAGGCCCGTTTTGAAAATGCTGCAGACTTTACATTTATCTTCGTTGGTAATGTAGACCCTGCTGTTTTAAAACCACTTGCAGAAACCTATATTGGTTCGCTTCCTGCCAACAAAACACAAAAAGAGAACTGGAAAAACACAGGAATGATTCCTGTAAAGGGAAAGGTTGTTAACCATTTCGACAAAGATATGCAAACTCCTAAGGCTACAGTTTACACTTTCTTCTCAGGTAAAGTTCCCTATACCCTGGAGAATGTACTTCTTGCAAGCATGACCAAACAGGTGTTTGACATGGTGTTTACAAGAACTATCCGTGAGGATGAAGGCGGAACATACGGAGTGGGCGTTTCAATGAATGTTACTTACTTCCCTCAGGAATACTTCACATTCATGTTTGGTTTCGACACAGATGTTGCGCTTAAGGAAAGACTTCTTAAGAGAGCACACCTTGAAATCAATAATGTTATTGAAAAAGGCGTATCACCCGCAGACTTCTCAAAGATTATCGAGTATATGCAAAAGACAAACACTCAAAACCTAAGAGAAAACAGCTACTGGTTAGGCGCAATCAGCAACCGCTACCTTATTGGAAAGGATATGCATACAGAAATGGATGCAATCCTTAAGTCTCTCACAAAAGAGAAACTTCAGAAGTTCATTAAAGAGACCCTCACACAGGGCAACCAGGTTGAAATAATAATGAGCGGCAAAGCTCCTGTAGTAAAGTAAC
>JAGDMC010000075.1 GCA_017860395.1 Bacteroidota bacterium
TTTATTTCCATGTCTTTGTTATGTATACAAATGGTTATCGAATTGTAAAATTAGAAAGAAATAATTATTTGACAAAAGTAATTGTGGATAAACTTTTATAAAAAATTACTAAATGCAAGATAATGAGGAGAATAAATTTTTTAATGATTGTTAAAAACTTTTTAAAGTGGAGCATATCGGAGTCGAACCGATGACCTCTTGCATGCCATGCAAGCGCTCTAGCCAACTGAGCTAATACCCCATGTATTTTGCACCGCAAAGATGCAAAATATTTTGAATTTTACTAAATCAAATTTAGGTCCTTTAGCACCTGATTAGTTGACCTTACTGAATCTGCGCTCTTCTGGAATTCTGCCTTCTCTTCTGCGTTGAGGTTTAGCTCAACAATTCTTTCCCATCCGTGTCTGCCCACAACTACAGGAACACCAAGGCAGATATCTTCTTGAGAGAATTCTCCCTCAAGCATAACGCTGCAAGGATAAATCTTTTTTTCATCGAGTACGATAGATCTGACAAGTGCTGCAGCTGCTGCACCGGGAGCATACCAGGCAGATGTTCCTAAGTGTTTTGTGAGAGTTGCACCACCAACCATAGTGTCTTTAGCTACCTGTGCAAGCACTTCGCCGGAAAGCAGTTCGCTTACCGGAATGCCTCTTAAGTTTGCAAATCTTGTCAACGGAATCATGGTTGTGTCTCCATGACCACCGATAACCATGCCAGCTACGTCACTTGCAGGAGAGTCCAGAGCTTTTCTTAAATAATATACGAATCTGTTGCTGTCAAGGATACCGCCCATGCCAATTACTTTGTTCTTGGCAAGCTTGGTCCTTTTCAGTGTTAAATAAGTCATTGTATCCATTGGGTTTGAAATCATCACAAATACTGCATTAGGTGAGTATTTCAGTGCGTTTTCAACTACATTGTTTACTATCTCTGCGTTTGTGCTGATAAGCTCTTCCCTGGTCATACCGGGTTTACGGGGAAGACCAGATGTAACAACAATTACCTTTGATTTGGCTGTTGCTTCATAATCATTTGTTACTCCGGTTATTTTTGTATCGAATCTGAGGAGCTTCGCGGTTTGCATCATATCAATCGCTTTTCCTTCTGCAATACCGGGTTTAATATCCAACAATACAATTTCGCCAGCGAATTGCATCATATTCATCGCATTGACACAAGTGGCTCCAACATTCCCGGCACCAATAACACTTACCTTTGACATAATTTTAAAATTTTAATTTATATATTTTAGTAGTTTTGCAGCAAATAATAAAAACATGAATAGCGTTAAAGAATTCCGCACATATCGTGCCAAAATGAATAAGAAAATTCTTGATTCTGACAATTTATTTTTTAAGCGATTTTATAATCTTGACACCAGATGTTATGAAGACGGAGCCTTACCTTCGCAAACAAAAGAAATGCTCGGACTTGCAACGTCAATGGTACTTCGGTGCGATGATTGTATTAAATATCATCTTGAAAAATGTTTTGAACAGGGTGTGACAAGAGAGCAGCTTTTTGAAATTTTTTCGGTTGCGAACCTTGTTGGCGGTTCAATTGTTATCCCCCACACAAGAAGAGCCGTCGAATACTGGGATTTGCTGGAAGAACAAAAAAACAATGGTTAAATACTTCAGGGAAAATACTCGTTTTGTTTTCAAAGGACGAAGAGACAATAACAAATGGATTAAGGATGTTATTGTATCGGAATCTGCTAATGTTAAATTCAAAGCAGGAGATATTAATATTATTTTCTGTTCAGATGAATATTTACTCGATTTAAACAAAAAGTACCTATCACATGATTTTTATACCGATATTATAACATTTGACAATTGTTTAAACAAAATTATATCGGGAGATTTGTTTATCAGCGTCGACAGAGTAAGGGAAAATTCAAGAACTTATTCTTCGTCTTTTGATGAGGAACTCCACAGAGTTATTATTCATGGGGTACTGCATCTCCTGGGATACAAAGACAAAACCAAAGCCCAGAGTAAAATAATGAGAGATAAAGAAAACTTTTATTTAAAGTTAATATATTAGATGACAGACAGCTACGACATAATAGTTATTGGAGCGGGACATGCGGGTTGTGAAGCAGCGCATGCAGCTGCAAAGATGGGTTCGAAGGTCCTTCTTTTAACTATGGACATGAATAAGATTGCTCAAATGTCTTGCAATCCTGCAATTGGTGGAATAGCTAAAGGGCAGATTGTTAGGGAAATAGATGCGCTGGGCGGCTGCTCCGCAGCTGTTACAGATGCAAGTACTCTCCAATTCCGGATGCTAAACCGGTCTAAAGGACCTGCTATGTGGAGCCCGAGGGCTCAATGCGACAGACAGCACTATTCATTGAACTGGAGATATATTTTGGAAAACACTCCAAACTTAAATATCTGGCAGGACACAGTTGTCTCTTTTATCTTTGACAATAATTCTGTTACCGGAGTAACAACTGAACTCGGAGCGACATTTAGTGCAAAATCCGTGATTCTTACTGCAGGTACATTTTTAAATGGTAAACTATTTATTGGCCTTCATTCAGCTGAGGGCGGCAGAGTAGGGGAACTTCCTTCTCTTCACCTATCTGAGCAGCTTTTGAGTATGGGATTTTTGGTTGAAAAAATGAAGACCGGAACACCTCCGAGAATTGATGCAAGATCGGTTGATTTATCAAAACTGGAAATACAGCCCGGTGACAGCAATCCGGAGAAATTCTCTTTCTTAAATATTCCGTCACCAATTCAAGGTTCGGTTAAGCAGATGAGTTGTTACATGGTCCATACAAATAGTAAAGTTCACGATATACTAAAAGATGGCTTTGAATTTTCTCCTCTGTTTTCCGGGAAGATATCCGGTAAAGGGCCGAGATATTGTCCTAGTATTGAGGATAAGCTAAGAACTTTTTCCGATAAAAATTCCCACCAGCTATTTTTAGAGCCGGAAGGATGGAATACGAATGAATATTATCTTCAGGGATTTTCGTCTTCTTTGCCACTTGATACTCAATATGCCGCTTTAAGGGCAATTCCGGGATTTGAAAATGTAATTATTTTCCGGCCGGCTTACGCTGTGGAATATGATTACTTTCCACCTACTCAGTTGAACCACACTCTTGAAACCAAAATTATATCCAATCTTTATTTTGCAGGTCAGGTTAACGGAACAACAGGTTATGAAGAAGCAGCCGCTCAGGGCTTAATTGCAGGAATCAATGCGCATTTAAAACTGGCGGGGAAAGAACCGTTGATTCTAAAACGCAATCAGGCCTATATTGGTGTTCTCATAGACGACTTAGTAACAAAGGGAGTTGATGAGCCATACAGAATGTTTACATCCCGGGCAGAATACAGAATTTTACTGAGGCAGGATAATGCAGACCTCCGGCTCACAAATATTGGTTATAAAATTGGCCTTGCTTCTCACGAAAGATTCAGGCTAATCAATAAGAAATACGAGCTAATCAATGATATTATTGATTTTTTAACTACTGCTACAATCTCTCCTGACGAGGCTAATCCTTTTCTTGAGAGAATTAGCACAACCACGATTAATCAAAAAAAGAAGATTTCCGAAATTTTAAGCAGGCCTCAGGTAGATTTAAAATCGCTAATTGAAATTGTTCCACGTGGAACGATTGAAAACTATTTGGCTGAAAAAGCAAACACATCTATAAATGCACCTCAAATATTAGAGATTTTATTTGATGCAGATAAAGAAGAGAATACAGTAAGTAATTCCCTATCAAATAGTGATATATCTTCCCTGACCGAAACTTTTTCTACTCTGGCTGCTGATCTTTTATTGCCATATCAGAATAATGCTTACAATGGGAGTATTTCCGGCGTAAAAATCATTAAAAAAGAGATACTTGAATCTGTTGAGATCCTCATTAAATATAAAGGATACATAGACAGGGAGAAGAGAATAGCCGATAAAATTTTAAAACTGGAAGAGATTAAGATTCCTGAGAAGTTTGATTATACAAACCTTACTTCATTGTCTATTGAATCAAGGCAAAAGCTGCAAAAACAAAGGCCAAAGACAATATCTCAGGCATCAAGAATTCCTGGTGTTTCTCCTGCGGACATATCTATTCTGCTTATATATTTCGGTAGATAGCAAGAAAATAACGGTAATTGTTCCTCGTGGAACATAATGTGCTATTCCATCGGAAGAGAGAGGTGGAGCTTATCGATAGATTTTGCAATACCATCCTTTAATTCCATGAAAAGAGCTGCCCGTTCTGTGTTGGAGCCGGGCAGCTTTTCATAACCATAGCCAGGAAGATCCGCTTTTACAATATAAGTCTCGCTTCTTCCGGTAAATCTCAATACTGAATATATATCTTGAAAATCATCCATAGTAGTTGCGTTGCTTTCAAGAATTTTGAAGATTTTTCCTGAGATATCCGTTTCATCAGGGTATCCTATAATGTAAATGCGCTTTGTTAATCCTTCAATAGTGATTTTTTCGAATTCAAATGCACTGCCATTTCTGTCCAATACCTCGGAAAGAGCATATCTGAGGATGGTAAGTGGCCACATGAAGCAGGATATTGATAATTGCTCTTCTCGTAATTTAGCTAGGCGTTCAGAAGAAAGTTGTTTAATAGAACCTATTATTTTTTGATATCTCCAACTGATGGACGCCTTATCTATTTGCTCAAAATATTGTTTATATGAAGATTTAAGCAGTTCATTTTCAAAGCCAAGCTTTTGATATAGCTCAAAAAGACCCACGGTTGCGGGCTTTACCAGCAAATATGAATAGCCCTTAATTTTAAGATAATCAATGGCTTTCTCAATAATTATCCGGGAATAGGAGTTGCCTCGGTGGTCCGGTAGAGTACCTACTCCATAAAGATAGCCGCCCGAAATATTCTCTCCCTTTAAAATTGCGTAAGAAGGAATGACAGAAGCACATGAGTAAATATCGCCATTTTCTTCTCCCAGTACCCATGTTTTGGTATGAGGGAGGCAATGGTTTAGGTATTTATATATATAATCCTCATCATCAGTGAAACAAGCTCGCCATATCTCAGCTATATATTCCCTGTCTTTAATTGTGGCTTCCCGTATTACCATTTTCTATTCATTCTTATAAATATCAGCAATAAGGTCGGCATATTTTGCCCTTATTTTAGTTCTTTTCAGCTTCAAAGTCTGTGAAAGCATGTCGTTTAGCGGAGTCCACTCGTCAATAATCAACTTAGGTCTTTTAACTTGTTCGTGAATAGCCAGGCGGCTGTTAACTTTTTCTATCTCCTTATTGATTTTTTTAATGACTTCCGGCTTAGATATAAGGTCCATATTATCTGCATATTGAATCTTATGTTTGGCAGCCCAGAAATGAAGACCGTTTATATTCGGAATTATTATCGCTGAAGCAAATTTTTGATTTTCACCTATAACCATACAGTTTTCAATATATGAAGATTCTTTTAGCAGGTTCTCAATTACCTGAGGCGCAACATATTTACCTGCAGAAAGCTTGAAAATTTCTTTCTTCCTGTCGGTTATTTTCAGGAAGATCTTATCTACCATTACTCCGATGTCGCCGGTATGCAGCCAGCCCTCGCTGTCAATAACTTCCTTTGTATATTCCGGGTCTTTATAGTAACCAAGCATAATGTGAGGGCCACGTGAAAGAATTTCTCCGTCTTCGGCAATTTTCATCTCAGTTCCTTCCATTGCTTTACCTACAGTTCCGATTTTAATAATCATCTCTTTGGGATTATTTACCGCTATAACCGGGGAGGCTTCTGTCATGCCGTAACCTTCAAACACATACATCTTTGCAGCTGTAAAGAGCCGGATTATCTTAGCCTGGATAGCGGAACCGCCGGAAACAACAAGCATCTCTTTTCCTCCAAGTTTCTCTCTCCATTTGCTGTACACAAGCTTGTCTGCAATTGAGTACCTGAGTTTGTATAAAGGGCTTGTGTTTGAATAATCAAATTTGCATGCAATCGAAAAAGCCCAGTTGTATATAAGTTTTTTAATCCCGCTTAAATCCTTTCCTGCACTTTCAAATTTTGAAAACATCATCTCCAGTACTCTTGGAACTGCACAAAATCCGTCTGCCTTGCAATCTGCAAGGTCTGTCGCAATAGTTGAGAGACTTTCGGCATAATAGATGCTGATGCCGAGATATTGATAGTCATAATTCATGCTGCGCTCATAAATATGACACAGAGGCAGGAAACTAAGCATTTTATGTCTGTAGTCTCTTATCTGCTGTACTGCTGTTCCAATAAACTCAAAGACAAGATTTCTGTGAGTGAGCATAACTCCTTTTGGTGTACCAGTGGTTCCGGAAGTGTAAATTATTGTAGCAATCTCACTATCACTTAGTTCTGCCTTGTTTTTCTTTATTGTTTCTTCATATTTGGATGCATTTTCATCCCCAAGCTTATACAAATATTCAATTGATTCATAGCCTTCAACATGGTCCAGCGTATATACTTTTATGGGATGGTCCGCTTTTTCTATAAATGGTACAAGTTTTTTCACAAGAGATTCGTTGCCAAGAATTATGACTTTAGCATCACTGTGATTAAAAATGTGTTTATAGTCTTCGTTGCTCATTGTTGTATAAACCGGAACATATATAAGGTTTGCGAGTGTGAGACCCATATCTATGAAGTTCCACTCCGGTCTGTTCGCACAAATGGCAATAACTTTGTCATCCTTTTTCAGGCCAATTGAAAGAAAGGCATAGGCAAGCTTATGGGAATATTCGTAATAGTCTTTGCAAGAGTATTTTATCCACTTACCATTGAATTTTCTGCTCAGAATATCATCTTTCGGATATTGTGTGACCAGATTTTCTAAAAGATCAAATGTTCTTTTAACTTCCATA
>JAGDMC010000076.1 GCA_017860395.1 Bacteroidota bacterium
AAACAACTCTTTGCCATTACCCCAGTTTATTGCATCACTTTCATAGTTTAGTCTTTCGTTCCATGTGTCTGCAACAGGGTTTCCAATAATTTCCGGATACAAAAGGGCAAACTCCTTTTTGAAGAGAATTTTGTTGGACCGGTACATCTTTTCAAGTTGTTCCGGGTCGTTCAGAAATGCGAGAATTTCGTTTTTCATGATTTTTGTGTACTAAAATTTATTTAAAAGAACTTTGTTTTTCAAAGTATGTTAATAAAAAAAATATATCGATTTATATTGATTTCCCAGATTTGATAAATTTTTCCAATGCCTCCAGATGATCATTGAACGCCTTCTTCCCTTCCTTTGTCATAAAGTATCTGGTATTAGGTTTTTTGCCAACAAATAATTTTTCCACCCCGATAAACTCCTCTTTTTCAAGAGCTTTAATATGACTCGCAAGATTTCCGTCGGTCACATCAAGGTACTCTTTGAGTGAATTGAAATCAAGCACGTCATTGACAGCCAGAGCCGACATTATTCCGAGCCGGATCCTGCTTTCAAAAGCTTTGTGTAAACCGTCTGTTAAAATTCTCACCGTTCGTATTTATAATGCATGTAAATACCATAAATAATATTGACAACTCCAAAGCCCAAAGCCCATATCAATAAACCATACTCAACGAAGTACGAGCTAATGAGGCCCAGACCTATCTGAATAATTCCAAGGACTTTCACCTCTTCCAGAGTGTGCCTGCTGGCATTGAATAACGCCATCCCATAGAATATCAGCGAAACGGGAGCAATAAGGCCAATCAATCCTTTTGCTATCAGGACAAGAATCAGAAGGCCTCCTGCGACAAGCGGAACGGCCATATTGGTCATAAGACGTTTAGTAGTTGAATTCCATATTTTTTCACCTCTTTTTCCTGCATTTCTGCCGGAAAGAAAAACAACTGTACTTAAAGCCAGTAAAAGTATTGCTATTGCGACACAAATTACGTTAGTCAGGTTTGCCGATGAACCTCCTGCCTCTGCAATAATGTAATCTATCGCATCGGGATTGAAATCAAAAACCGTGTATGCGACAAAAGCTCCTACCAACGCATAGATACCGGCCATAACGCCTGCCAGCCCGGAGAGCGACAGAAATTTTGAAGAACGCTCCATCATTGAGCGGATCTCAGATATATCCTGAATGTAGTCCTTTTCCTCTTTCATTTGAAAGTACTTTTTTTTGCAAAGTAAAAATAAATATTTCAATTATGCAAGAGTTTCCGGTTTTTAATGCCGGCTCTCCTGCTCAACGAATCTATCAATACATTTGCTCCCTCAGGATTTACATGGTCGGGGTCTTCAAAATAATTGTCAATGTTCGAAAATGTATTCTTGAAATCCCACACTTCAATTCCTTGTGATATCAATATACTGTCTGCCTTATAAGACTTGTTGCCCAGGATTTCAAGAAATTCTCCGGAGAGAGGAAATTTTATGCCAATCAATTTGATATTCTTTTGTTTGCATAAATTGATAATGTCCAGAAGCGATTTTTCAAGTTTTTTTGAGGAGGTGTCTGAGGGAAACTGCTCTTTGACTCTTGCTTCGGCAAGTTTTAATTTTGTTGCTCTGGAAAGAGAATTCCATGATGCTTTATTGGTTTTTATTTTTTTATTATCGGCTAAACTGAAAAGTTTTTTAACCTGAGCTCCAATAAAATGAGTGATTATCGCACGAATATTGGGATCGAATATGACTATGTAATATTGCATTTTGAATATCGCATAATCCAAATAATTATAACTCCCCTGAGTAAAATTATATTTTATTGATTTGTAATCATTATTTGATATTTCCCTGTACGGACTCAGAGTATGGTCATCAACGGAAATGTAAAGGGTATCTGTTTTGCTTCTGCTGGTGAGGTACATCAGTTTTCTGTAAATATCAAGATATGATTCACTGTGGAAAGAGAAATTTGCAACCCCCATTTTTTCAGTGAGGTCATACAGTTTATATCCGTGTGAATCGGATAGCAAGTAGGATTTGTATTTTGTGGAATGTAAATAATACGGCCTGAATGTCAACTCTTTTACGAAAAATATGACAGTATTTAATGCTATGATTATAAGTGAAAACTTAAATAACAAGCGGATAAATTTCTTCATTTCCATTTTACTCCTATTAAAACTGAAAATAAATAAACTCAATATTGCTGGCGAAGTTCCCGAAAAGGTAAATTGAGAACAAAATAGCAATGTAATATGACCATCGGCGGGAACGGCTCTTGTTAACTCCCAACTTTTCTATGGCATACTGATGCTCCCTGCCCTTCCATTCTACAGTCATGAAAACAAAAAGAAGTAACACGATTGTTATAGACTCATGTATTCCCGGAAAATCGGGAAAAGCGAAAAGTGACATAGAAAAAATTTCGGAAACAATTTCTAAAGCCTGTCCGATATTCTCTGCCCGGAAAAATATCCAGGCAAAGACAGTAATGGCAAATGTGAATAATATCATGAAAAATTCTCTTACTGTAGGCAAGCTTTTACCTGCAGCAACAATTCCGATGTTATTCCTGTTATTGTTTGTGAGCATCAGCGGGAGAAAATAGACAGCATTAAGGGCTCCCCATGTAATATAGGTCCAGTTTGCACCATGCCACAAACCACTTAAGATAAAGATTATAAATGTGTTTCTGATTTTCATCCATGTGCCGCCCTTGCTACCGCCGAGTGGGATATAAACATAGTCCCTGAACCATGACGACAGCGAAATATGCCATCTCCTCCAGAATTCTGCAATGTCTCTTGAAAAGTATGGAAATGCAAAATTCCTAAGCAAATCTATTCCAAACAGTCTTGCTGTACCTAGCGCAATATCTGAATATCCAGAGAAGTCGCCATATATCTGGAACGTAAAGAAAATAGCACCCACCACAAGAGTGCTTCCTGAATAATCTGAGGAATTATTGAAAATCACATTTGCGTACTCTGCACAGTTATCGGCAATGACAATCTTTTTAAACAGGCCCCATAATATTTGTCTCAACCCATCTGTGGCTTTTGAGTAGTCAAAAACCCTCGGTTTTACAATCTGCGGCAAAAGATGCGTTGCCCGTTCAATGGGCCCTGCCACAAGCAATGGAAAGAAGCTAACGAAGACGGAGTAATTAATGAAGTCTCTTTCCGGTTTTATCCGGTCTTTGTATAGGTCAATAACATACGACAATCCGTGAAAAGTATAGAAAGAAATGCCAACCGGAAGAATGAAACTCAGTGTTGCAATACTGGTATGTATCCCCAATAGGTCAATCCCTTCAGCAAATGATTGTGAGAAAAAATTATAATACTTGAATGCCCCAAGAAATCCAAGGTTGATTATTATACTTATCCAAAGCCATATTGTCTTGGCCCTTTGCCTGGTCGCCTCATGTATCCTGAGTCCTGTATAGTAATCGAGAAAAGTAGAGAAAACCAGCAAGAACAAAAATCTCCAGTCCCAGCAGGCATAGAAAAAATAGCTGGACACAAGCAGCAGGATGTTTTGTAATCTCAGATTTTTCTTTGCGACAAACCAATACAGGAAGAAAACAACCGGCAGAAATATAACAAACGATATAGAGTTAAAGAGCATACCGGTTAAAATTATGAATGAACAAGTCTGGTAAAATTAATAAATTTTCTCCATTCATTACTTTGGGCATTCCATTAATTTTCGAGGTATTAAAAATATCGTTAGTTTTACATACTATTAACAATCACACTTACTTTAACCTATGAAAAAAACACTTTTAGCCTGTATTATCATTTTTTCTGTCCTTTTTACCTGGGGAGGCAGTACCAAACTTCTTGCTCAGGATTTTTCAACAAAAATTTTCAGGGGAGAAGTCGAAGAGGTAAAAGCTATGCTGGCAAAGGGTGCGAATCCCAATACAAAGGTTGGTAAAGAAACAGTTTTAGCCCTTTCGATGAATGGGCAGTTCCCGGAAGTAACTAAGCTTCTCATTAACGCTACCGGAATCAAAATCAATGAGTGGAACATACAATCCATGCCCGAAAAATCATGGAAGTACACAGCTCTGATGAAAGCTGTAAAGTATCCGGAAATGGTAAAACTGCTGCTAGAAAAGGGAGCGTTAATTGATTTGCAGGACGACTGGATTCTGTGGGACGGCAAGCTCCATGAAAGCGGGGGAAATACTGCTCTTATTCATGCTATCGGACAACCTAATTTTACATATACCGAGAGTGCAAAACTTTTGATTGACAAAGGAGCAAAAATTAACATTCAAAACAAGCTTGGATACACAGCGTTAATGCTTGGTGTGCACAACACAGAAATAACAAAGATTCTCATCGACAAAGGTGCGAGTCTCGATATTCAGAGCAAGGCAGGCGAAACAGCTTTGATGCTTGCTGCCGGAAAATATACCGATGCCGTAAAGCTTCTGCTTGATAAAGGTGCAAATATTCTCATCAGACAACAATCGGCATACAGAACATCCCAAAATGCACTTGGTTATGCCGCAAGATATGGAAACATAGATGCAGCAAAATTAATTCTTGAAAAAGCTGTAAGCCTGGGTATAAAAGAAGAAATATTGCGTGCTTCTTTGCACTGGGCGGTGATATCAAATCAGCTGGAGATGGCAAAATATCTGCTGGACGAAGGTGCAAACATAGAGGGCGACGACGAGCTTGGCGGATACACACCTCTCATGGAAACTTCGATGTTAGAAATGGTGCAACTTCTTGTTAAGCGTGGTGCCAACGTAAACGCAAAAAATAAGATGAATTACACCCCTTTGCATAAAGCTGTATTCAATTTTATGGGAGCAGACCCAAATGAGAAAAATTGCGAAAAAATACTCAGCCTGCTTTTGGAAAAAGGAGCAAACATTGATGCTCAGGATGGCAATGGGATTACCCCACTGATGGGTGCCGTTCAGAAAATGGCTCCTTTAAAAATACTTGTTGCCAAAGGTGCAAATGTTAATATTCAGAATAAAAACGGGGAAACTGCTTTGATGTATGCAGTCAAAGGCGGTCTTCTCAAGGTTATTTTAGGAGGGATACCTGTTGTTGGCGGCTCTGTTGATGCCACAAAATTATTAATTAGCAAAGGGGCCGATATTAACATCCAGGACAAATGGGGTAAAACAGCACTTATGCATGCAGCAGGAGCTGTAAATGCAATGGGTAATAAATACGGTACATATACAGATATCTTAGGGATCCTTATTGAAAAGGGTGCAAAATTAGAAGCTGAAGACAAGGATGGAAATACTGCACTGTATTGGGCACAGCGTTATGGCCGTACAAAATCTGCAGACGTGCTTCTTGCGAAAGGTGCAAATCCCGCAAAAAAATACGATAAGGCGGCGGACAAATCCAATGTAACTTCCGGTATCGTAGGTATTTGGGAAAAATATCTAAAGGTTGAAGGGAAAACCTATACGACAAGAGTTGTATTTAACAAAGACTGGACTTACAGCAAAGCGCTCAAAGATCCGGCTTCCGGCAAGTGGATTCCGGACGGGGGAGCATATTCAACTTACGACTTCAGAGATGGCCGGATTTGGTTGTTTAACAGCCTTTCAATGGGTGCAGTAATAGAGTGGAGATTTGAGGGAAAAGAACTGGTTTTGAATGGGGAAAAATATGTTCGCGTATTGAAATAAAGAAAGCACTATGAAAAAAGTAAATGCATTATTGTTAAGTCTTCTATGCTTCAGCGCGGTTTTTGCGCAAAACGCAAAACCTGAGGCTTATAAATTTTCTACAATTGTCAAACACGCTGCAACTCCTGTCAAGAATCAGGCAGTTACCGGAACATGCTGGTCTTTTGCTACAACATCTTTTCTTGAATCGGAGCTTCTGAGAATGGGAAAAGGAGAGTATGACCTCTCGGAAATGCATACTGTAAGATATAATTACATCAACCGGATAAATGACAATTTCACAAAAGCCGGAAAGGGAAATCTTGGTGAGGGCAGTTTGTCGCATATGCTTATAAAGATTGTTAAAGAACATGGTATGGTCCCGGATGAGGTATACGATGGCATAAATTATAACTCCAAAACACACAATCATACAGAACTGAACAGTTTTGTCAACGCAATAGCTTCGACTCCTGTTGCTCTTAAAAACAAAAGTCCCGAATACGAAAAACTTGTAAACAGTTTACTTGATATCTATCTTGGAACAGTTCCAACAGATTTTGTTCATAAAGGCAAGAATTTCACACCTGTAACATTTTTCAGCAGTCTAAAAATTAACCTTGACGATTATGTCGAGATTACAAGTTTCTCCCACCACCCCTATTATTCAAAATTTGGTCTTGAGATTCCCGATAACTGGGACTCAGGTAATTTCTATAACATACCGCTGGATGAATTTATGCAGGTAATTGATTATGCTCTCAAAAATGGCCATACCGTATGCTGGGACGGCGATATGAGCGAAAAGAGCTATTCAGACAGAATGGGAATTGCAGTAAATGCCGCAAAAGAGGAGCTGGAAAATGAGAAAGGGAAAGAGCTTTCATTCGCAAAAGTATATAAAGAGGACGGAGTCACTCAGGAGAGCAGGCAAAAGGGGTTTGAATCCAATGCGACCACCGACGACCATCTGATGCACATAATAGGGCTTGCAAAAGATGAAAAAGGCACAACTTATTACATTGTAAAGAACTCTTGGAAGCCGGAAATTAATCGGTTTGGCGGATATAACTATCTATCCGAAAATTATGTGAAAGCAAAAACAATATCTATTCTGGTGCACAAGAGCGCAATTCCAAAAAATATCCGCGAAAAACTGAATTTATA
>JAGDMC010000077.1 GCA_017860395.1 Bacteroidota bacterium
ATACCATCAAAGTCAATTTTGGAAAGTGTTAAACTTTATCAGAAAATTGTTAAGGATGCAGGGCGGTTTGGAATAGACGGAATTGATAAAAAAGCAATATCATTTAACTGGAACAAAGCGATTAAACGATCGGACGGAATAGTTAAAAAACTTACAGGTGGAGTGGAGTTTTTACTTAAAAAGAACGGTGTTGATATAATAATCGGAGAGGCAAGAATATTGTCCGCAAATTCAATCGTTGTCGAAAACCGCAATCTAGAGGCGAAAAACATACTGATTGCTACCGGATCATCGTCTCCTGCGATTGAAAACCTATTTGAAGGTCTTATTGTTGAGCCAAAAGAGCTTTTTAAAGAGAGGGAGATGCCTGACAATATTGTTGTTGTCGGGAAAGTACCTGTTGCAATTGAACTTGCGCAGGCATTTAATTTAATGGATAAAAACGTCACATTGATTTCGGACACGGGAGGCATTATGCCAAAAGCAGATCCGTATATAAGCGACTATATTCTGAACAAAATAAAGAAGGACAGAATTAAAGTAATTTTCAATGTAGCTGTTGAGTCAACTAAAGGTATATGGGCAAACGGGAAACTAAATATAAATCAGGAGGAGGTTCCTTGTGATTTGATTATAAATGCACGTGACCGAAAAGCGAACTTAATTCAATCGGATATTAAGCTGGATATGGAAAACGGATTTATTAAAGTTGATGAAAATCTTGAAACATCTGTGAAAGGAATTTACGCAATTGGCGATGTAAACGGGTTAAGTCTTTTTGCACATGTGGGATCGGCTCAGGGGCTTCATGTGGTAAATAAGCTAAAGGGAATAGACAATAAACTGGATTTCTCAAAATTGCCAATGAACATGTATACTGTTCCGGAGGCTGCGCAAATCGGACTTACCGAAGCAGAAATTAAGGAAGCCGGATATGACTATAAATCAAGTGAATTTCCTCTTTCGGCAAATGGCAAGGCACAAACGGAAGGTGTTTCGGAAGGTTTCGTCCGAATACTTTCCGACAAAAAATACGGGGAGGTTCTTGGCGTACAAATTATTGCTCCAAACGCAACAGATATGATAAATGAGGCATCTGCCTATATGCAGCTAGAATCTACAATTTATGATATTGCTCAGACAGTACACACCCACCCTACTGTTTCCGAAGTGTTCATGGAGGCCGGATTCGAGGCAGTAGACCATGCAATTCATAAATAATCAAATTTAAATGGCAGAAAAATCCAGTTCTCTTCCGTACAATCTCCCTGATATCAGCATAATGGAATCAGCTGCAAAATTTGACTCCTGTGTATGGCAGCCGGAAGGAACCTATATAGTTCTTGGCAGGGCAAACGAAGAAGAACTTTCAGTATTTTCCGGGAATGCTCTCGAAGACAATATCAGAATCTATAAGCGGCCTTCTGGTGGGGAAAGTGTTGTCCTTACGCCGAATATGATTGTATTTTCTTTAAAATTAAATATAATCAGGTTAAACAGGCCTCGCCATATTTTTGATATTATTAACAAGTATCTTATTGATTCATTTAAGGAGATTGGAGTTAATCATCTGAAATCAAGGGGAATATCTGACCTGTCAATTAATAACAGAAAAATTCTCGGTTCTTCCATGTATTTGAAAAATAATGTCCTCTTTTATCATGCGGTTTTAAATGTAAAAGAGGATATTTCAATAATTTCAAAATACCTGCGTCATCCAAAGAGAGAGCCCGACTACCGCGCAGGGCGTGATCACAGAGAATTTGTAACATCAATGTGGGCAGAGGGATATAAAATTGATATTCAACAATTAATTTCGGCAATTAACAAAGCACTAAAGCAAATTGAGACTCATTTTGCTGTTAATGTTCCTGCAAATTAAAAATATTCTGTTAATAACTATATTTTCCATAAATTTGAGTGTGAAATATTTCATCTTGTAATGACAGAGTCTCATTTTTCGGAAAAAATGCTTTCTGAACTTATTAACTACAGCCCGCAATGTATTTCTGTTACTTCAATTGCAGAGGGGCGGTTCATTGAAGTAAATGCAAATTTTGAAAAAAGCATAGATATTCCTCGTGGAGAGATAATTGGAAAGACACCGGAGGGTCTTGGTATCTTATTTTATGATTCTTTTATCGATAATTTGAAACAGGAGCTCATAAATACAGGAAAAATCGATTCCAGAGAGGGGAAAATGATTCTCAGAGACGGAAGTGAGGTTCTCTTCATTGTATCCGGCAGTATAATTGGCATAAACGGAGAATCATGCCTCATTTCATTTGCTGATAACATAACCGAAACAAGGAAAACTGAAGAAGAGCACAAAGAGATTCAAAACTATTTCAATCTTTTTTTTAATCAGGCACTTGAAGGAATATTTTTTTTCATGCTCGACGAACCTGTTCTTTGGAATGATTCTGCTGACAAGGACAAACAGATTGAATATGCTTTTTCCAATCAGAAAATAGTAAGGGCAAATGATGCATTCCTGAATCAATATGGAATAACATTGAATCATGCACTTGCGATGACTCCTGCAGATTTCTATTCAAATGATCCGGAATATGGGAAGAGAATATGGAAAGAGTTTTTTGACAAAGGAAGACTCCACACAGAAACAAGTGAAACGAAAGCAGACGGAACACAAATTTTCATTGAGGGAGATTATATTTGTCTATACGACTCCAAAGGAAGAATTTCAGGAAGTTTTGGGATACAGAGAGATATAACAGAAAAAAAGAGATCTGAGGAACTTCTAAGAAAAAGTGAAGAGCAGTATAAATATCTTTTTGAAAACAATCCTCATCCGATGTGGATTTATGACATAAAGACTCTCTCTTTTCTTATGGTTAACAATACAGCCATTAATGCATATGGATATTCCGGTGAGGAATTTCTGAAAATGACTCTTAAAGATATCCGGCCAAGTGATGACTGGGCGGATCTGGAGAAAGATGTTAAGAATACTCCCGAGATTGCAGGTATGCCAAAAAGATGGAGGCACATTAAGAAATCAGGCGAACTTATTTACGTGGAAATTAGTTCATTCCCCATAAATTTTGAAAATAAAAAGGCCCGGCTTGTTTTGTCGAGAGATGTGACAGACAGGGTTAAATCGGAAGATGCACTCATTCTTGCCAAGAATAAGGCAGAAGAAAGTGATAGAATAAAATCCACGTTTCTTGCAACGATGTCACATGAACTAAGGACCCCTCTTAATGCGATAATAGGTTTTTCCGATTTGATGAAAGATGATATTTCCAAGGAAGAAATAGACTCCTTTGCAATGACAATTCACAAAAGCGGAAGGCATTTGCTGGGACTTATTGAAGAGATATTCGACATAAGTCTTATTGAAGCCGGTGAAATAAAACTCCAGTTTGACGAGTATGAAGTTAATGATTTGCTAAATGAAATATTTGCTGTAATATCCCGGGAACAAATACTTCTCGGAAAAAATTCAATAAAACTAAGAATCAATATTCCTGCAGATGGCAATAAAGTGAGAATTTCGATTGATCAAAAACGGTTTAAGCAAATACTTGTCAATCTGCTTAAAAACGCCCTGAAATTCACTAAAGAGGGCCATATTGAATATGGGTTTACATTTGAACACATTAATGGCAATGGCTTCTTGAAGTTCTATGTAAAAGACACAGGCATTGGTATCGCTAAGGATAAACAACAACTTATTTTTGACCAGTTCCGGCAAGCCGATGACTCACTTACAAGGACATATGGAGGAACCGGACTCGGTCTTTCCATTTCAAAAAAACTTGTAGAAATTCTGGGTGGAGAAATCTGGGTGGAATCTGAAACCCGAAAAGGCTCTACATTTTTCTTTACTCTTCCTTCAGACAAAATAATATCTGTTCCTGTAAATCCTGTATCTGCTGTTTCTGATATTCCTGAATATGATTTTTCCGGCAAAAAACTTTTGCTCGCTGAGGATGATGATCCAAGCTTCTTATTACTCAAGGCTATGCTCCGAAAAACCGGAATTGAAATAATACGGGCAAAAAACGGCATTGAGGCAGTATCTCTTTCAAGAAGCGAGAGTGATATATCGCTGATTTTAATGGATATAAATATGCCTGAAATGAACGGCTATGAGGCAACAAAAATAATTAAAGCAGAAAAGCCTGCAATTCCGGTAATTGCACAAACTGCATATTCAATTTCCGGTGACAAAGAAAGGACAATTGAATCCGGGTGTGATGACTATATTTCCAAACCCATTAAAAAGCAGGAGCTATTCCGTCTGATACAGAAATATATCTGAGATTATCTAAAATAAAGAGGAGATTTAATAAATCTCCTCTCCTATTTTATTAAGTACACAACAGAATGATTATTTAATATCAATCATCCTTACCGGTTTAGGTTTAGCCTCTTCTCTCTTTGGAAGAGCAACTGTAAGAATTCCATTCTCATATTTAGCTTCAATCTTATCACTGTCAACGCTCATCGGTAAAGTAAACGACCTGCAAAATGCCTGATAACTGAACTCTTTTCTCGAGTATTTGTCATTTTCTTTGCTTTCGGTCTCTTCTCTTTTTTCTGATGATATTTTCAGTATTCCCTGATTTACTTCTATTTTGAAATCATTTTTAGTCAATCCGGGAGCAGCCATTTCAACCTCAAAGCTTTCGTCACCTTCCTTAATATTAACAGAAGGGAGAGTTGTGTTGGTCTCAGAAAAATTTCTGTTGGACCAGTCTATCCAGTCATGATTTATAAAATCGTTTAACAGATTTGACCAGGCCGGATAATTTTCATTTCTTCTGATAAGTGTCATGATTAATTCCTCCTATTATTTGGTTATTTTAATGTAATTTAATATCGTATTAGATTAGTAACAAAATAGATACCACTCATATTTCTCATTAATTTCAAGTCAATTTGTCAGATATTTTTTCAACTGGATTTTACCGGGAATATGAATTATCTGATTTATCACAAAATGGCTGTATGACAAAATTTCAGATAAAAACATTATTTTTGTTGGTGACTACTTATACTTAAACTAAACTTCGCACATTAATTAATTATGGAACTTATCAGGAGCTTTCGCTTTGCCAATGTTTTAATTGTAATAACATCATTGTCGATTATTTCTTCCTGTTCAAAAGAGGAAAAGCCCGTAGATCCGAAACCTGAACCTCCGGTTGTGGAGTTATCAAAAATTTATAATCCGTCAACAGATAATGTTGTAATAAGTCATGAGTTTCGTGCTGCATGGCTGACAACAGCATGGGGTCTTGACTGGCCGCAATCTTATACAGGGGCGACAGCTCAGAGGGATCTTCTTATTTCACTTATCGACAGATTGAAAGGAATGAATATAAATGTTATATTTTTTCAGGTAAGATGCTCTTCAGATGCGTTTTATAAATCATCAATCTCGCCTTGGTCTTCTTATCTGACTGGTAAACAGGGAGACGATCCAGGGTTTGACCCGTTACAGGTTGCCGTGGAAGAGGCACACAAAAGAGGAATGGAACTTCATGCCTGGATGAATCCGTACAGGATTGGTTCAGATACACAATACTATGCTCCGGGCCATCCGGCACTCCTGCATCCCGATTGGTATGTTGTATATGACAAAGCCAGATACTGGAATCCCGGGCTTCCCGAAGTGAGAGCACATTTGAATAGTGTTGTAAAAGAGGTAATTGACAATTATGCAGTTGATGGAATCCATTTCGACGACTATTTTTATCCTGATGGAGCAAAAAATACTACAGATATTTATAAATTTAACGACAAGGCAACATTTGAAAGGTATGGAAACAGTTTAACTCTTGATAAATGGAGAGAGAAAAATGTAGATGACCTTATAAAAGGCGTAAACGAAACTATTAAAGCTGTTAACCCTAAACTGATATTCGGCATCTCACCTTCCGGCAGAATTGAAAATTCACTGGCTCTTTACGCAAATTCCATTACATGGCTAAGTAATGGATGGATTGATTATCTGGCTCCTCAGATTTATTGGGAGATAGGCCATGCCACTGCGGATTTTGACAGACTTGTCCGTTACTGGGACAACAACTCCTATGGGAAACCAATTTTTCCGGGAATTGCAGCATATAAATTCGGGGATGCTCTCTACCCTGCATACAGTTCAACAACACAGTTTCTTAACCAGGTTACTCTCAGCCGCTCACTATCAAATATTAAAGGAAATTGCTGGTACCGTACATTAAACATACTGGGCGGAACCTTGTCATCCTTTATTACTTCATCGTTATATCCGTCACTAAGCGTTGTACCGAAAATGGGATCAGTAACGTTTACAGTACCATTGCCTCCCTCTGTTTCTGTATCCGGGACTACAGTCAACTGGAGCACTGTTTCAAATTCAACTCAATATGCTGTTTATGAGCTTAAGAGAAGGGGAACTAGTTCTACCTGGGATGCACTGGCACGTCAGATTGATTCAAAGACCAGTTTTAACGGGCAGACTTTAAAAAACTATCTTGTTATCGCATTAAACGAAAGAGAAAAATCTGCACCCAGCAATATTGTTTATATTCAATAAGTTTTTCCCTTTTCAAGTATCCATCCTGATATTAATTCCAAAACTTCAGGGGATATTGTCTCCTCAATTTTAGAGTATTCTGCCGGAAGTCCTGTTTCGGTTCTCTGAAACAAGTGATTTACCCCTTGAATGCTTTTAATTGTAACATATTTTTTCAGAGAATCAGCATTACCTCCGTGAGCAGCCAATAATGATTTTTCAAGTGCATTAAGATTTACCTCATATGGAACCTGAAGGTCTTTTGTGCCATTG
>JAGDMC010000275.1 GCA_017860395.1 Bacteroidota bacterium
TAAGAACCTGAAACCTCTTCCCGCAACAAGAGATACTGTGAATAAATGCATGGAGTGCGGATTCTGCGAAGGTGCCTGTGTGGCAGAAGGGCTCACGCTTTCTCCACGCCAGAGGATTGCCGTGTACAGGGAAATGGAGCGTTTGAGAAGCACTGGAGAAGAGCCTCACAGAGCTGCGGAAATGGCAAAACTGTATGAATATTATTCGCTGGACACTTGTGCCACAGATGGACTGTGCTACCTTAAATGCCCTGTAAAAATAGATACCGGTAAACTTGTAAAAGAGCTTCGCCACGAAGGTCACTCCCCAAGGGCAGAGAAGATAGCCGTATCTGTTGCCGCCAATATGGGAACAGTAACTGCAGGAATGCGCCTTGGACTCTCAGCTGTATATTATCTCCGCCTGCTCGCCGGCAAAAAGTTATTTGGAGCCGTTGCAGGGGGAATGCACAAAGTAACCGGCGGAATTATTCCGTTATGGAACGAACATTTTCCAAAGGGTGCAGGTAAAATTAACCCGAATGCGAAAACCAGTTCATCTGAACCTAAAAAATACACCGGGAAAGTTGTCTATTTTCCATCGTGCATTACCAGAAGCATGGGTATTCCGAAAGATTACTCCCAGGAGGCAGAACTTACCCAGCTAACAAAAACGCTGCTTAACAGAGCCGGAATTGAGGTAATCTATCCGGAAGGGATGAACGACTTGTGCTGCGGAATGGCATTCTCTTCAAAAGGCTTTGTAGAAGCAGGAAAACTGGCATCGGACAAACTTGAACTGGCACTGGTTAAAGCATCCGAATACGGAAAATATCCAATATTGTGCGACATGAGCCCGTGTCTTTACACAATGAAAAGCAACATGAGCGAAAGGCTTAAACTTTACGAACCTGCCGAGTTTGCAGTGGAGTATCTGCTGGACAAACTTAAGGTAAGGCAAGTTAACCGTAAAGTGGCGGTATTTGCTGTGTGCAGCGCTAAAAAGATGGAAGTAGACACACATCTGTTCAACATTGCTAAACAATGTGCAAAAGAGGTTGTTGTAATAGACAGCAATTGCTGCGGATTTGCAGGAGACAGGGGATTTTTGCTCCCTGCGCTCAATGCACACGGGCTTAGAAACCTCCGCACGCAAAGCGCAGAATGTACCGAAGGATATGCCACTTCACGAACTTGTGAAATAGGGCTGTCCAATCACGGGGGAATAACTTATAAATCAATATTGTACCTCTTGGAAGAGGCTACCAGATAAAACATATTATGTACAGCAGTTTAAAAGAGTTTGTAAATTTTCTTGAGTCGAAGGGAGAGCTGGAAAGAATCTCAGAATTCACCGACCCTGTTCTCGAGATTGCAGAGATTACAGACCGGGTGAGCAAGCAACCGGGCGGAGGAAAGGCACTATTATTTGAAAATACCGGAACCCCCTACCCTGTACTCACAAATATGATGGGGTCGGAAAGCAGGATAAAATATGCTCTCGGGCTGGAATCATTTGATGAAGTATCCGATATTTTTCACAACCTCATGGGAGAGGTAATGCAGGAACGAAACAGGCTCCCTGTGCTTAAATGCTGGCCGGAAGACGGCGGCAGGTTCGTGACTCTTCCTCTTGTGCACACAAAGGACCCAGAAACAGGGGCAAGAAACCTTGGAATGTACAGGATGCAGGTCTTTACAGGAGACTCAACAGGCATGCACTGGCACAGACATAAAACCGGAGCAAGGCATTTTGCAAAAAGCGAAGACAACCGTTTCCCGGTAGTTGTAGCACTTGGCGGTGATCCTGTTTATACATACGCCGCAACGGCACCGCTTCCCGACGGAATTGACGAATATCTGTTAGCCGGATTTTTGAGAAAAAAGGCAGTATCACTTGTGGACTGCCTCACCCAACCGCTTCAGGTGCCTGCGGACTGCGACTTTGTAATAGAAGGTTTTGTAAACAAGAATGAACTTCCGGTTACAGAAGGCCCGTTTGGAGATCATACCGGATTTTACTCCCTTGCCGACCTTTATCCGAAATTTCACATAACCTGCATCTCCCACAGAAAAGATGCGATATATCCCGCTACACTTGTAGGAATACCGCCTCAGGAAGATAAATACATAGCACTTGCAACAGAGAAAATATTTCTCGAACCAATAAAGCTGACAATGGTTCCGGAACTCACCGACCTTTACCTGCCGGAAGAGGGAGTGGGACACAACATTGCAATTGTTAAAATTGACAAAAGCTATCCCGGACAGGGAATAAAAGTTGCGCATTCACTTTGGGGAGCCGGGCAGATGATGTTCAACAAAATAATCATTGTCACAGATGAAAACATAGATATCCGGGACAGAAAAGCCCTGATGTCTGTAATTTCTAAAAACTATATCCCAAAAAGGGACACCCATTTCAGCCGCGGACCTCTGGATGTTCTGGACCATTGCGCACCTCAGTGCGGATACGGCGGAAAAATTCTCATTGATGCCACAATCAAGCTTCCGGAAGAAGAGGGAACAGCCACGACTCCTGCACACGCAGAGAAGGCAATACATTTCACTCATTCGCCTGAAGACCTGAAAGGGCTGATAAATGTTATTCTGGACGATGCGGAACCTCTTGAAGATACCTATGCTTCTCTGTGGTTATGGGGCAGCAACTGCGACCCAATCAGGGATTCTTCATTCAAAGACGGACTGCTTGTAATGGACAGCAAAATCAAGCACAAAGGCGTAAACGGTTTCACAAGAGACTGGCCTGGCAAAGCGCTTTCGTCAGTTGAAACAATTGAGGCTGTAGACAGAAAATGGGAATCACTCGGGTTGGGAGAACTTATTCCTTCCCCTTCACGGAAATTTTCAAAAGAGTTAAAATAGCAAGGCCAAGGAAAAGAAACATAGAGGCAAAAGAGATTCTGCCTATATAGTCTCCGTATTTTACGAATGTTGTTATTTTGCTGTTGAGGTTCAGCTGCCCGCTGAGCAATCCGGCTTTCCACCACGCTGTTCTTGCCACAATATCCCCGCGCTGGTTAATAAAAGCACTTACCCCCGTGTTCCCGCAACGGGCGATGGATCTTCGCGTCTCAATAGCCCTTAGCTGGTCGAAATAAAGATGCTGTGTATACCCGGGAGAGTCAAGCCACCAACCGTCGTTTGTTATTATAGCCATTACGGTTGCTCCATTCAAAACGTACTCCCTGTAATAATTTCCGTATATCGATTCGTAGCAGATTGCTGTTCCTATCACAGTTGTACTGTCGTGCGATTTGTATACACTCCTCTCCTTCTGAGTTCCGTAACTTCCAAAATTTCCTCCAAGTTCTATCACAAACATCTTGAACCCGCCCAGATATTTAGGATAAGGCAGGTACTCTACAAGGGGAACAAGTTTGGATTTATGGTAAAACATTATTCTTTCCGAACTGTCTATATAAATTGCAGTATTGTAAGACTCATACCACCCGCCGTTTATTCTCCTCGCCGTGTAATTGGGCCTGTGCTCCCCGCTGAATTTTTCTTTCGGATACATGAAATATGTCGAAGCTCCAAAAATGAGATTTACATTTTTATTTTTGCGGACAACCTCTGCAAATCTGTTGAAAGAATCGCTTGAATATGGTTCATTTTCAATTATTCCTGAAGAGAATGTTTCGGGGGCAACAACAAAAAGGGTTGAATCCGTA
>JAGDMC010000078.1 GCA_017860395.1 Bacteroidota bacterium
AATTTCAGGAGAGGCTCGATGCTGTTTATAAAACGCAGCAACAGCAGCTTAAGAATAAAAAATGAGCATAAAGAATAATCTTTTAGAAATAATTGGAGAACTGCCGTCAACTGTAAAGTTGGTGGCAGTTTCCAAATTCATCTCAAACGAAGCCATAATGGAGGCATACAATGCCGGCCAGAGAGACTTTGCAGAGAGCAGGCCTCAGGAACTTGCAAGAAAGACAACTGAACTTCCGGCCGATATCCGCTGGCATTTTATTGGACATTTGCAGACCAACAAGATAAAAATGATAATAGACAGAGTTTCTTTATTCCATTCGGTGGATTCTGTGCGCCTTTTGAATGAGCTCAATACTTTCGCTCTAAAATCCGGAATTACAGTTAAAATTCTTCTGCAGGAGCATATTTCCGGTGAGGAGACAAAGCAGGGATTCTCCCGCAGCGAACTGCTTCAGGCAGCAGAACTGTCTAAAACTCTTTCAAATATCAGGGTTTGCGGGTTAATGGGAATGGCATCTTTATCAAATGACCAACAGGTGATTGTAAGAGAATTTCGCTCGCTGAGAGACTCGTTTTTAATGCTAAAAGAGACCAGCTTTAAAGAGGAAAGTGATTTTTCCGAAATATCAATGGGAATGTCTTCCGACTACAATATCGCAATTCAGGAAGGAAGTACTATCGTAAGAGTTGGCTCCAAAATATTCGGGGAGAGATATTAATCTTATTCCAAAGCCCATTTTACAGGCTCTTTACCTTTAGATTTTATAAATTCGTTGGCTTTTGAAAAATGCCTGCATCCAAAGAATCCGCCGCGGGCAAGGGGAGACGGGTGAGGGGCTTCGAGAATGAAATGTCTTGAGGTATCTATCAGATCTCTTTTCCCCTTTGCGAAATTTCCCCATAACATAAAAACAATTCCATCTCTCTCTTTGGAGAGTTTAGAAATTACAGCATCCGTAAATTCCATCCATCCTATTTTGCTGTGCGAAGCTGCTTCTCCGGCTCTAACTGTAAGGACAGCATTGAGAAGAAACACACCTTGTTGTGCCCATTTAATCAATGATCCGCTATTTGCCGGTTTAATACCCAGGTCGGTATATAATTCTTTATAAATATTTTGAAGAGAGGGTGGGAGAGCGACTCCCTCTGGTACAGAAAATGAGAGTCCATGGGCCTGTCCTGGCCCATGGTATGGGTCCTGACCCAAAATTACAACTTTTACATTCTGTACAGGTGTCATATTAAATGCATTAAAAATATCCGGACCCTTTGGATATATCTTAATGCCGGACGACTTCTCTCTCTTCAGATATTCCGAAAGAGAAACGAAATATGGTTTTTCAAACTCATCCGATAATAACTCTTTCCAGGAACTCTCAATTTGTACATTCATCTCAGGAGGAATTTCAGCTTAAAAAATAAAATCCAGTACTTCATCAACGGTTTTGACATATTTGAACGTCAGGCCCTTGACATATTGCTCATTGATTTCTTTAATGTCTTTTTCATTTTCTGCCGAAAGAATAATTGTTTTAATTCCGGCTCTTTTAGCTGCAAGTATTTTTTCTTTTATTCCGCCAACAGGTAAAACCCTTCCTCTTAATGTGGTCTCTCCTGTCATTGCAATTCCGCTTTTAACCGCTTTTTTATTAAATGCAGAAGCCATTGCACTTACCATTGTTATTCCGGCAGAGGGTCCATCTTTAGGTATAGCGCCTTCCGGTACATGGATATGAATATCCTTGTCTACAAATTCCTTATAGGAAATTCCAAGTTTTTCGGGATGCGATTTAAGATACTGAAAAGCAATGATTGATGATTCTTTCATAACATCTCCTAAGTTTCCGGTTGTCGAAAGGATTCCTTTACCTTTACTTATACTGCACTCCACAAATAGAATTTCTCCTCCGTTTTGTGTCCATGCCAGTCCTGTTACTACTCCTGTCCCCTCATTCCCTTTTTGCATGTCATGCTGATTCGTAGGAGTTCCGAGAATTGCCTTAACCTCGGCAACACCAATAGTATCAGGAATTTTTTCGTTCATTGCTATTTTCTTTGCAGTGATTCTGGCAACTTTGGCAATTTGCTTGTCAAGACCCCGCACGCCTGACTCTCTTGTATACTCGTCTATAATAGTATCAATAGCCTTAATGCTTATTTTCAGCTGGTCCGCATTAAGTCCGTGCGCTTCTGTTTGCTTGGGAATAAGGTGATCTTTTGCAATATACCTTTTTTCTTCTGCAAGATATCCGCTCACATTAATCATCTCCATCCTGTCCCTGAGTGCCGGATGAACATTGTGAATATCGTTTGCAGTAGTTATAAAGAGAACTTTAGACAAATCATAATCGATATCCAGATAATTATCGTGAAAAGCTGTGTTTTGTTCGGGATCAAGTACCTCAAGAAGTGCCGATGCCGGGTCCCCCCTGAAATCGCTGCTCACTTTGTCAATTTCGTCAAGAACAATAATAGGATTAGATGTGCCAGCTTTTTTTATTGAACTGATTATCCTTCCCGGCATAGCTCCTATATAGGTTCTTCTGTGACCGCGTATTTCGGATTCATCATGAAGCCCGCCAAGAGAAATCCTTCCGTAGTTTCTGTCAAGTGCCTTAGCAATAGATTTTCCAAGAGAAGTCTTGCCTACGCCAGGAGGACCATAGAGGCACAGAATAGGGGACTTCATATCTCCTTTTAGTTTAAGAACGGCAAGGTGTTCAATGATCCTGTCCTTAACCGTATCGAGTCCAAAATGGTCGTTATCAAGGATTTTCTTTGCATGTTTAAGATCCAAATTGTCTTTGCTTGTTTCATTCCATGGCAGTTCAACCAGAAATTTTACATAAGAGAGCTGAATATTGTAATCGGGAGAGTTCGGATTTGTCCGTTCAAGCTTTTGAAGTTCTTTTTCAAAAGTATCTGCAACGGCTTTGGACCACATTTTTGTTTTCCCAAGTTGCCTCAGATCGTTAAACTCCTGGACATTATTATTTATCCCCAGCTCTTCCTGGATGGTTTTAAGCTGGTTGTTAAGATAGTATTCTCTTTGCTGCTGGTCAATCTCAACTCTTACTTTCTGCTGGATGTCGTCTTTTATCTTAAGTAAATCGATATGTTTGTTCAAAAGTTCAAGCAGCTTCAGGGCCCGTTGCTTTAGCCTGTTTTCTCTTAAAAGGGCAATCTTTTCCATAGGGTTGTCAAACTCCATGCTTGACGATATGAAATTTATGAGAAATGAATGACCTTCAATGTTTTTTATGGCAAATGCCGCTTCCTGAGGCAGATGAGGGCTTAGCTTGATTACGAGAAGAGCGGCATCTTTTATCGAACCGGTAATAGCATCAAGTTCTTTGCTGCCTCTCTGGCTTTTTACATCTTCAAGATATTTTACAGAAGCAATAAAATAGGGGTCCGTATTAATAATGTCAATTATCTTAAACCTTTTTACACCCTGAAGAATAATTGTAATTCCCCCGTCCGGCATTTCGATGATTTTGATAATTCTTGCAAGTGTACCTGTATCATAAAGATCGGATGGTTTCGGGTCATCTAGTTTTGCATCTTTCTGAGAAACCGCTCCAAGTATTCTGTCCTTTGCGTAGACCTCCCTTACGAGTTTAACCGATTTTTCACGGCCAACCGTTATAGGAATAATTGTATCAGGGAAAAGAACTGCATTTCTAAGCGCAATTACAGGAAGGGAATCCGGCAATTGCACTTCAGGCAGGTCCTGCCCGCCTTCAATATTCATCACCGGAATTATATTTACGTCATCTGCAACCGAATGTTGCAGAAATAGGTCGGAAAATTTCATTATATGGATATTGTTTATATGTCAATTTGTCAGCACTAACAGACCAACTGGTCTGTTATAAATTTCATATTAATATGGTCAATCTTTATGCCAAAAAAAAAATGATAATTAATTGTTGTAAAATGAACTTTTTATGACAAAAAATGTATTTATCAATGTATACAACAGAAAACTACACCAAAATATAATGAAAATTACCGTCACTCGCTGTTTTTTTTTGTAATTAGCTAAATTATTGGTGCAATGTTTGCATAAATCAATTAAATAATAGTAATTTTGTTCGTCAAAAAAATAGACTAACCCTTTAATTATTTTAATTATTATGACAAAAGCGGATATCGTAAATGAGGTTGCTAAAGCAACCGGAATGGAAAAAATTGCTGTTCAGAATGTAGTTGAAAGTTTCATGGACAGTGTTAAGGATTCTTTATCTAAAGATAAGAATGTTTATCTTCGCGGCTTTGGTAGCTTCATCGTTAAGAAGAGAGCCAAAAAAACTGCAAGAAACATTTCCAGAAACACCACTTTGGTTATACCTGAGCATTTCATCCCAGCATTTAAACCAGCTAAGGTATTTATGACAAAGGTTAAAAACAATGTAAAGTAATTTTACTTTAAGTAAGAAAAAATAAATTAATTATGCCAAGCGGAAAGAAAAGAAAAAGACACAAAATGGCTACTCACAAGCGCAAAAAAAGATTGCGCAAGAACAGACATAAAAAGAAAAAATAGAGTTGCTTTTTTGAGTCTTGTGTGTTAATCTAAAGCAAATCATATGATTTGCTTTAGATTTATTTATTAAAAACGGGTTGATGGAGAAGGATCTAATTATCGATGTTAATTCCACCGAAGTGTCTATTGCTTTACTCGAAAATCATAAACTGATCGAGTTAAACAAAGAGCAAAATAATGGCAGCTATGCGGTGGGGGATGTATATTTGGGAAAAGTGAAGAGAATAATGCCTGCATTAAATGCAGCATTTGTAGATATCGGAGATGATAAAGACGCATTTATACATTATCTGGATCTTGGATTAGCATTTAGAACTCTTGATTACTTTACCAGACAAATAGGGCAGAGCAAACTATCACACAATGCTCTGTTTTCAGGTTTAAAACTTGGTGATATCCTCGAAAAAGAGGGTAAAATTGCCGATGTTCTTAAGCCTGGACAATCAATTGTTACACAAATTGTTAAAGAGCCAATCTCTACGAAGGGGTCGAGACTGACTGCCGAAATTTCTATTGCCGGCAGGAATATGGTTTTAATTCCTTTTATAGATAAGGTAAACATATCTCAGAAGATTACTTCAAAGGAGGAGAAAAAAAGACTTGAACGGTTGGTTTATAGTATTTTGCCTCCCAATTACGGCGTTATTATAAGAACTGCAGCAGAAGGTAAAAAAGCTGCTGTTTTGGACGGAGAATTAAAATCGCTGATAAAAAAGTGGGAAGATTCATGGCCAAAAATGGCTAAAGCAAATCCCCCGCAACTTCTTTTTACCGAAAACAGCAGAACTACAACTATTCTGAGAGATTTACTCAATGATTCGTTTTCAAACATTTATATAAATGATGAAACAATCTGCAACGAGGTAAAAGATTATATTACTCTTATTGCTCCCGAGCAGGAAAAAATCGTTAAGCTTTACAAAGGAGGAGTCCCAATTTTCGATCACTTTGAAATTTCCAAACAAATCCGGAGTGCTTTCGGTAAAGTGATTACAATTAAACAGGGAGCCTATCTTATAATCGAGCATACAGAAGCACTGCATGTTATTGATGTAAATAGCGGAATCAGGGCAAAATCGGGTGCCGATCAGGAACAAAATGCATTTGAGGTCAATATGAATGCTGCCGAAGAGATTTCAAGACAGTTGAGACTCAGGGATATGGGCGGAATTATAATTGTTGACTTCATAGACATGGATCACAACGAGAACAGAGTTAAGCTCTATAAGCACATGCAGGACTTAATGCAGAGCGACAGAGCAAAACACAACATACTTCCAATAACGAGGTTCGGTCTGATGCAGATTACCCGTCAGAGGGTGAGACCTGCAACTGAAATAAATACAAGTGAATCTTGTCCGACATGTAACGGAACCGGAAAAATATCCTCTTCGATGCTCATTGAAGAAACAATAGAGAGGCAATTGGCCTATTATGTAAAGGAGAAGGGTATAAAAGCAATAACCATAAAGCTGAATCCAATCCTGTCTGCATATCTCACCAAAGGTATTGCAAGCATAAGATTCAAACTTGCGATGAAATACAAATGTACGCTTAAGATAAAGGAGTCTACGGACAACCATCTTCTTGAGGTTCTATGGTATAACATGAATGGAGAGAAGCTGGAAGACTAACCGGCTTTTGTACAAACAACAATTTTTCTTGAATTATCACTAAAGAGAGTTCCGAACAGGAATATTTCTCCTCCGTCCTTAATGCCAAGCCTCTCTTTTAATTCCGGAGGAGTTAGGTTAAAATTCCTTGTAGAAACATTTGCTTTTGGAAACCGCAGGCCAATTTCCTTTATTCCTTTTTTGTCAAAATCATAAATTTCTTCTATTCGGAATGATCTTCCCGGAAAGCCGGGTATTTGAATCTTAGAAATATACAAATGAGAATTTAGACTTATTTTTCCTGCGGAATATCTGTTGCACAGTATTTTAAATGCTCCTCCCTTAAGAAGGCTTGAGTTTGGTTCGTACATGTAATTTCCCTTTTCGGGAGTTGAGATTACTGCACCGGAAGATGATTCTTCCGAAAGAGTCCATTCAAAGCATTTCCATTTTTTCTCTGATTTTTCAAAATTTGCTGCCTGAATTTTTACTTTTTCCGAAGGAACGGGTTTAAAACGATTATTACGATTTATTATTACAAGAATTTCTTTGCATTCATTGAAGACGGAAACGATAACAATCTCATCTACAGCCGAAAATATTTTAATTAATGAA
>JAGDMC010000079.1 GCA_017860395.1 Bacteroidota bacterium
AGCAAGGGCATATCTGCCGGAGTAAGCCAGAACAGCTATCGCGGTCTGGTTAAAATACTCCCGAATGCCGAGAACTCAAGAAACCATACTCAGTGTGATTCACTCCTTTTAGGTGACAGATGCGGTGCTCATACTTTTCCATATATTGAAAACGAAAACGAAACAGCAATCCTTGAACACGAGGCTACAACCTCAAAAATATCCGAAGATCAGCTCTTTTACTGTCAGCAAAGAGGCATCGGAATGGAAGATGCCGTTGGCCTTATTGTAAACGGATATGCAAAAGAAGTTTTAAATCAGCTTCCGATGGAGTTTGCAGTTGAGGCGCAAAAGCTCCTTCAGGTCACATTGGAAGGAAGTGTAGGTTAATCCCTGTCTATATATGATTGATAATATTTTTAGTATAAACAACATAATCTTTTCAATAGGAGGCCAGGGCGTAAGTCTTCTGGAGATAATTTCGGTAATCAGCGGCCTCACTTGTGTGTATCTGGCAACGAAAGCAAAAGTTGCAAATTTTTGGGTGGGATACCTCTACAATATTTTGCTCTTTTTCCTTTTCTATCAGAAGGGTCTTTATTCCAGCATGCTTGTACAGCCGGTCTCTTTTGCAATTAATTTTTTCGGCCACTACAGGTGGACACACCCCAGGAGGGAGGAGGAAAACAACAGGCATCAGCTTAAAATATCCCTTCTGTCCACAGGAAAGAGAGTTTATTTTGTTTTGCAGATAATTGTGCTTGCCGCACTATGGGCAGTTGTTCTTGTTAATCTTGACAACATTTTCCCTTCGGTTTTTGGCGAAGCAAAACGGCCTTTGCTTGACGCATTTGTCACAATGACAATTTTAACTGCACAGTATCTGTCGGCTCAGAAAAAACTTGAATGCTGGGCAGCATGGTTAACGGTTAATGTAACTAACGTTACTTTGTATATTTTAGCAGGGATGGTATTTTTGCCAATGGTGAGTGCCGGATACCTGATCCTTGCGTTTTTTGGTTACGCAATGTGGCGAAAGCAATGGAAAAACAACAACTAACAGAAAACATTTAATTATATGTTAATTATAAAAGGTTTACACGCATCTATAGATGGCAAGGAAATTTTGAAAGGGATTGATATGTCTGTCAAAGCTGGTGAAGTGCATGCAATTATGGGCCCCAACGGATCCGGAAAGAGCACCCTCTCTTCGGTACTTGCCGGACGCGAAACTTTTGAAGTTACGGCGGGAGAGGTAAATTACAAAGGAATGAATCTACTGGAAATGGCACCCGAAGATCGTGCCAGAAACGGTATATTCCTTGGTTTTCAGTATCCTGTGGAAATACCGGGAGTGAGCAATGTGAATTTTATGAAAACCGCCATAAACGAACAGCGCAAATATAAGAACCTGCCGCCACTAACTGCTGCCGAGTTCCTTAAACTGATGAGAGAGAAAATGGCTGTTGTGGAGATGGATAATTCATTCTCCAGCCGTGGAGTAAATGTTGGATTTTCCGGAGGGGAGAAAAAACGCAATGAGATTTTCCAGATGGCAATGCTGGAACCAAGTCTCGCAATACTGGACGAGACAGACAGCGGGCTTGATGTTGATGCGCTGAGAATTGTTGCCGCAGGAGTGAACAAACTTAAAAAACCCGACAACGCATTTATTGTAATTACACACTACCAAAGATTGCTCGACTATATAATTCCGGATGTCGTACATGTTCTTTACAATGGCAAAATTATAAAAACAGCAGGCAAGGAACTTGCTCTGGAAGTGGAAAACAAAGGATATGACTGGCTCATTAATCCGTAAGTTATGGTAAAAAAATACACATATACGCCGGATATCCCGGAAGTGTTCAGATGCAGGGTGCCTCTGCCGGAAACGCATCAGGCTTTTGTAATGAACGGCATACTGAGGGAAGATGTGGAAAATGAGGAGGGGCTTACCATTGTTTCAAACGGAGACTCGGGATTTGTTCTTTCCGTTGCTCCTGGAGCACACATACCGAAAAACACGCAGATAATAGGAGTTAGAGACGCTTCAAATACAGAACCGGTGTCGTTTGTAAATGAACTGAATTTCGGACAAAACTCAGAATCGTCAATTCTGCTTTGTACGCATACTCTTTCAATGGATGAATTCAACACCGAATCCGGAATCAATATTGAGTTGGAAAGCAATGCAAGTGTGAATATAGTAGTAATGCAAAATGAGCATAACAAATCTTCCCATAAGGTCAATTTCAATATTACACAAAAGAGCGGATCCTATTTGCGGATGAATATTGTAACTCTTCACGGAGGAGCAATTGAAAACACCATAAACGCGAAACTTACTGAAGAAAACGCAAGGTGCGAGCTTAACGGAATCTATCTGGTAGACGGAAAGCAGGAGATAAGAACTTCTATAAACATGCAGCATTTAGTTCCCCGCTGTCACTCAAGTCAGCTCTTCAAGGGAATTCTCGATAACGAGTCAAAAGCTTTCTTTTCAGGAAAAATAATCGTTTCGAAAGATGCTCAGAAAACAGAGGCATATCAGGCAAACCATAATCTGCTTTTATCCCGTCAGGCAAAAGTATACGCACAGCCTCAGCTGGAAATATATGCCGACGATGTAAAGTGCTCCCATGGTGCTACCAGCGGAAGGCTTGACGATAATGCATTATTCTATATGAGATCCAGAGGCATTGGTGCAAAAGAGGCAAAACTGCTGCAGCAAATTGCTTTCGTGTACGATGTTCTTGAAAAAATAAACAATGAACAGCTCCAGAAAAGGCTCCAGGATCTGGTTGAGAGCCGCCTGAGAGGAGAGTTCAGCCACTGCTCGAATTGCAGTTTAAACTGTTGTTAAACATTAATAACTATTAAAATGAAAAAAACAGTATTTTTAATTTTTTCTCTTTTTATGCTTTTAAGCATATCATCTTTTGCCCAGATTGGCAAGATTACAGGAAAATGGTATACAATAGACGAGGACGGCAACAAGAAATCACTTGTAAATATTTACAAAACTCCGGCCGGAACTTATGAGGGTGTAATAGAAAAATTACTCACAGGCGATACAAACCGCAAATGTGTTAACTGTACAGGTGAGAAAAAGGACAAGAGAATAGCAGGAATGATTGTCGTAACAGACATGAAAGAGAATGAGTTAAAGCTAAGCGGCGGAAAAATACTCGACCCTGCAAACGGCAAAGTGTATAACTGCACTATGAGTTTTGATTCTAAAACAGGGAAGTTAAAGGTTCGCGGATCCCTGGATAAATCGGGACTAATCGGGAGAAATCAGGCCTGGGTAAGGGCTGAAAACTAAAAACCTATAGCACGGGCTCCTATCGAGGGTGTTGATAATTCTGTTTATAAATAAGTAAGATTTTATCTGCCTTATCCCCCTATTTAATTTATTTTTGTCAAAGTCGACGGAGGAATCCTTCGGCTTTTTCTTTCGGATTTTAACAACAACAGACTTATGAAGACTTATACCTACGAAGAGGCAATGGCCGCCAGCCTTGATTATTTTGAGGGAGATGATTTAGCTGCATCCGTATGGATCAACAAGTACGCAATGAAAGACTCATTCGGCAACTTGTTCGAGCGCTCTCCTGAGGATATGCACCGAAGGCTTGCAGGTGAATTTGCCAGAATTGAAGAGAGGTATCCCAATCCAATGTCTGCTGATGAGATATATGAGTTGCTCAAAGGGTTCAATTATATTGTTCCTCAGGGCGGGCCAATGACAGGAATAGGCAATAATTATCAGATTGCCTCTTTGTCAAATTGCTTTGTAATAGGCCATAAAAAACCGGCAGATTCCTACGGAGGAATTATGCGCCTGGACGAAGAACAGGTTCAGCTTATGAAACGCAGAGGTGGTGTAGGACACGATCTTTCGCACATAAGACCTGCAGGGAGCCCTGTTTTAAACAGCGCTCTTACTTCTACAGGAGTTGTCCCATTCATGGAGCGCTACTCAAACTCTACAAGAGAGGTTGCGCAGGACGGGCGACGCGGAGCACTGATGTTATCTATCTCAATCAAGCACCCGGATTCGGAGAACTTTATCGATGCCAAACTTGAACAGGGCAAGGTTACCGGAGCCAATGTCTCGGTAAAAATTGATGATGAATTTATGCGTGCCGCATTGCATGGAAAAACATACAGGCAGCAGTATCCTGTAGACGCAGAAAACCCTAAAGTGGTTAAGGAAATAGACGCCAATAAATTATGGAAGAAAATTATCTATAACGCATGGCGCTCGGCAGAACCAGGGGTACTATTCTGGGACACAATTATCCGTGAGTCAATACCTGACTGTTATGCCGACCTCGGTTACAAAACAGTGAGTACTAACCCTTGCGGCGAAATACCTTTATGCCCGTATGACTCTTGCCGCCTTATGGCTGTGAACCTTTATTCATACGTAGACAACCCGTTTACCGTTAATGCGAAGTTCAACATGGAGCTGTTTAAGGATCATGCAAGAAAGGCAATGCGCCTTATGGATGACCTTATTGATCTTGAAATGGAGAAAATAGAGTCTATTATTGCAAAAATTGCAGCGGACCCCGAAGATGAAGAGGTAAAACTTGCAGAACTCAATCTTTGGAACAAGATTAAAAGCAAAACACTTGGAGGAAGAAGAACCGGTCTTGGCATTACTGCCGAGGGAGACATGCTTGCTGCTTTGGGACTCATTTACGGGACAGATAAGGCACTGGAATTTGCGGTTGAAGTGCAAAAAACCCTTGCGTTGGAAGCATACAGGTCTTCGGCAATTATGGCAGAAGAGAGAGGAGCGTTCCCTATTTTTGATGCAGCAAGGGAAGCTAACAATCCGATGATTAACAGAATACGCAAGGCAGACGAGGATTTGTTCGAGAAGATGCAGCGCTTTGGACGGAGAAACATTTCACTTCTTACAATAGCACCTACCGGAACGACAAGTCTCATGACCCAAACCACATCCGGAATTGAACCTGTGTTCCTTCCTGTATACAAAAGAAGGAAAAAGGTAAATCCAAACGATAAAAATGTCACCATAAACTATAAGGACGATGTGGGAGATGTGTGGGAAGAGTATTATGTGTTCCACCATAAATTCCTGACATGGTGCATTGTGAATGGTCACAAGAAAGAAGAGGTAATGAAGCTTAATCCCGAGCAGATAGACGATCTTGTAAGACAATCGCCCTACTATAAAGCTACATCAAATGATATAGACTGGCTGGCAAAGGTTAAGATGCAGGGTAAAATGCAAAAATGGGTGGACCATTCTATAAGCGTGACTGTAAACCTTCCTAATGATGCAACCGAAGACCTTGTTGCCGATGTGTATAAAACTGCATGGGAGAGCGGATGCAAAGGCGTGACTGTGTACCGTGACGGTTCAAGGTCGGGTGTCCTGGTTTCTGCAAAAGACGGAGACTCAAAGACACCTGCTCTCAAGAAAAGAGTTCGCCCGGATTCGCTTGAGGCCGAAGTTATACGTTTCAAAAACGGTGCAGAACAATGGATTGCATTGGTTGGCCTTTTAAATAACCAGCCATACGAGATATTCACGGGTCTCATTGACGAGGATACCCGCAGTATTCCAAAATCGGTAACAATGGGTTTCATTGTAAAAGAGAAGAATGAGGCCGGTAATAGCAGATACGATTTTCAGTTTGTTGACAGATATGGTTACAAAAATACAATTGGCGGGATTTCGCATATGTTCAACAAGGAGTACTGGAACTATGCCAAGCTTATTTCCGGGGTGCTCAGGAACGGAATGCCAATAACAGATGTTGTAAACCTTATTGCAGGTCTTCAACTGGACAATGAAGCAATCAACAACTGGAAAAATGGAGTAGAGAGGGCTCTCAAGAGATACATCCCGGATGGAACAATAGACGACTCAGGCAGGAAATGCGAAAAATGTAATTCTCACGAGCTCGTATATCAGGAGGGATGCCTCACTTGCAAGGCCTGCGGATATTCTAAATGCGGATAAATGATTGTTTACCCTAAAGCAAAGATCAACATTGGTCTCCGGATTATTGAAAAACGTCCTGACGGTTTTCATGATCTGGAGACTTTTTTCTTTCCGGCGGAACTATCGGACATTCTTGAAGTGAGGGAATCCGATAAACTTGCGATGTTTCAATATGGAACAGCTATCGATTCGCTCCCGGAAGATAACATTTGCATTAAGGCATATAACGCAATCAAGGGGGATTTTAATCTCCCGCCGGTGGAGATTCATCTCTACAAGAGAATTCCTGTTGGAGCCGGTTTGGGCGGAGGCTCTTCCGATGCGGCAAATACGCTCATTGCGCTCAAAAAATTATTTTCTCTTGCAATAGACGAGCAGGGTCTTGCAGAATATGCAGCAAAAGTTGGTTCCGATTGCCCGTTCTTCGTTTATTCTTCTTCTCTTGAAACAGCTAAAGGGGAAGGCATGCTGGCACGCGGAAGGGGAGAACTCCTTACTAAAATTTCCGTGCCTCAGCTTGAGGGAATGAAAATAAAAATTGAAAAACCACCGGTGTTTGTCTCAACTGCCGAAGCGTATAAAGGCGTAGTACCAAAGAAATCAAATATTGGACTTCAGGAGCTTTTGTCAATGCCGGTAGAGAGCTGGAAAAACAATATCGTAAACGATTTTGAAGAGAGCATATTCAAAAAATACCCCGTTATTGAAGAGTACAAAAACAAAATGTATGACCAGGGGGCAATTTATGCTTC
>JAGDMC010000080.1 GCA_017860395.1 Bacteroidota bacterium
TATTATTTGAAACATCCGTTGAGCTCGAACGGGAATTTCCTATCATGTCATTGTTTAAAACGCCAATAATATTCCAGCTCTCTTTTTTTGCAACAGATGCCATATAAGCAGCACCAAGAAGCCCGTGTTCCTCACCGCTGAGAAACATCAGCTTAATTGTAACCGGTGTTTCAATTCCGGAAAGGATTCTTGCAATTTCCAGCAATGCAGCAACTCCGCTGCCATTATCATTTGCTCCGGGAGCAAATGCCGTAGAATCGCTGCTATTGTCTGCCCGGCTGTCGTAGTGGGCGAGTAAGACAATTATCCGGTTATCTCCCTTATTGCTGCCTTTAAATGTTGCAACAACATTTGTCAGAGTTATCTCCCTGCCCAGTCGTGTATCTTTTCCTCCGGCCCTGTATTCAATTTTTTCAACAATTGCCCTGCCGGCTGAGTTTTTGATATAACCGTTTAGCTTATTTGAAAGATACTGAGTTGCAGCCCCGATTCCTTTTGCCGGATCATTCTTTGTGCTTAAATTGTGTCTAGTATGAAGCGCAACAAGCTCATTTACCGTAGTTTTTATATTAGAAGACGAAATTTGCAAAACCGCTTTCTCAATTACGGAATCTCTTACAGTAATTTGCTGAGCAATCGCTTGTCCGGAGAGCATTACTATTGAAATAGCAAAAATTACTAGTGTTTTCATTATTAATACAGTTCAAAAAATCGGCTAATCTCTTTTTTGTGTTTCCCCTGAATGAGAATGACATGGTTTCCAAGATGCGAGTTAAGGAAATCATCCATATCGTCGCTTGATTTAAACCTGAATTTAATTTGCGTGCGGCATCGTTCAACAACGTCAGTGTTTTGGATTATTTCACCATGAATTGCAATGAATTTATCCAGATTGACTCCTCCACATTTAAAAATAGTATATTTCCCAAGAGCAAGTTTTGCAGAGATTCCTATGCCAGATTGTGATTCATAATGAGAAGGAAGGGCAAAGCTTTCCGACATTGAAAGGGGAGCAGTGCAATGAGAAAAATCTACTGTATTGTCGCTTCGGTCAATCGAAGAAGGATTCGCCATAAATGATGTTTTGTTTAAAAGAGCCCTTGCAATTATCATTGACCATAGCGTTGGTACGTCACCCTCACATCCGGATACAAGCCCACGGTCATTGAATATTGAAAGTGCAAGACATGCCGTTGTTTTACATGTATTAATTATATCAAAACACTTTATAGACAGAGCATTAAGTTCGTTTTTCTGAATTAAATCTTTAAGTGAATTATATAATTTTACCGCTTCAAAAAGATCATTCTCAGTTCTGCTTTTCTCAATATGTGAAGTCAGATTGTTTAAAAGCATTGTAGACTCGGTGGAGTTCATTGCATATTTTCCCTGATATTTGCTAAAAGCATTGAAGTTATCTTCAAGAAGCGCAATGGGAATATCAATGAATTTCGCACCAAACTTCTGTGTAATCATCTCTTTATTAACATCAGAAGATATGAGCCATGGCGAAGGATCGCCAAACAAGCCTATTCTTGTATTTGAAATCTCCTTGAATGCTCTTTGGATATTATAAAGCAACGCGATTTCATCATGAAGTTCCTCAAGAAATTTCTTGCTTGGAGAAATAGGAAAGTTGATGTGCCTGTGTTTAATTCCATTATTGTTCATCCAACTTGATATTTCAAGTGAAGCTGCCAAAGAGTTATGAAATGAGTCACTTAAGATAACCAGCGGACGGGTGAATTTTTGCCAGTCATTAAGAAATGTCTGTTCTGTTCCTCCGGTTGCAATAAATGCAATTGCGAGTTCCTCCTGTCCTTTAATTGGTTCGTATTCCTGAGAGCTAACTACTTTTAGCGCATATCTGGATTTAAATTCGGAATATATATTTTCTCTGGATGCCGCTACGGTCAGACCATCGTGAATCGATGATGCAAAAACAACAAGTGTTAGATTAAGTTCCATAAATAAGAATTAATTTCGCAAATATAGTAAAAATGTAAAACTATTTTTTTTCAAAATCGTTATAACTTAATATTGGATAATTTATGCACAGAGATAATATTGAAGCTGCCCCGGAAAACTCTTCGGTAAGGAACATTATAACAGCATTTGCCCTTAATCTTTCTTTTGCTGTAATTGAACTGATTGGCGGATTACTGACAAATTCAGTCGCAATTTTATCTGATGCCCTTCATGATTTCGGAGACTCACTTTCTCTGGGGGTTGCCTATTATCTTCAAAAGAAATCAGATAAGAAAGGGGATAAGTTTTATTCATACGGATATAAAAGATTTTCCCTTCTTGGCTCAGTATTTATTTCGGTTGTTTTGCTGGTTAGTTCCGTTTTCATTATAGAAGAGAGCGTCAGGAGAATAATTTCGCCTCAGGAGACAAATGCTCAGGGAATGTTTATACTTGCCATTTTGGGGATAATAGTGAACGGAGCTGCAGTCCTGAAGATGAAAAAAGGAAAATCCCACAATGAACGGGCAGTTACTCTTCACATGATGGAAGATTTACTTGGCTGGTTCGCTGTTTTAGCGGCAAGCATAATAATGATTTTCATAGATGTTCCCGTCATTGACCCTATTCTCTCTGTCGCAATAACGGTTTGGGTCTTGTTTAATGTTTACAGGAATCTTAAAGAAACATTCCGGATAATGTTGCAGGAGGTTCCAAAAGATGTCGATATAAATAAGATTGAAAATGAATTACTTAAAATAGAGGGCGTAAAATCTGTCCATGATTTGCATATATGGACCATGGATGGAGAAAAACACATTATGACAGTTCATATTGTTACCGGACTGACCTTAAACAGCGACAATGTCAAAAGGCTAAAGTATGAAGCCCGTAAATTGATACGTGAACTTAACATAAGCCATATAACAGTTGAAATTGAGGGAGAGAATGAATCCGGGGACTGTTTGTATAACGGGACTTGTTAAATAAATGGGCCGGCAAAAGAATTTGCCGGCCCATTCACACAAATTGATATTAAGCTATGCTTCAGCTACATTCTCTCCCTTTATTGAAAGGAAAGGGTTAAGCTGACATGCTGAAAAATCTTTAATATACGAATACCTCTCATCGTTCCATGACTTTGACTTTCCGATATATATTTCGGCTGACATAGCATAACTGTCGTCGGACTGCGCATCTGAGAGAAGCAGGTACGACATAATAATGTGTGCAGCCATTTCAACAAGTCTTCTTGCATGAAAATCAATAAATTCATTATCTCCTTCAAGAACTTTCTCGACAGCTTTCTGATACTGATCCGTCATTTCCGAAAGAATCTTTTTCAATTGTTCGTACTCGGGTTTTACATCGATTTTCTCATATTCTCTTATCTGAGCAAGGTAAGAACCATTTGTAACATATCTTTGTGCAGCTACAACCTGAAGTTGAGATGTCCCTTCATAAATAGTTGTAATTCTTGCATCTCTGAAAATTCTTTCAATAGGATAATCTTTCATAAAACCAGAACCTCCATGAATCTGAAGTGAATCATATGCATTCTGATTTGAGTATTCGGAAGACATTAGTTTCAAAATAGGAGTGAACATATCCGCCAGCTTCTGAAATTGTTTTGCTTCGGTACGCTCTTCCGGGGTGAGTTTTCGTCCTTCAGCTATAAAGCCATAAGCTTTATAAACATCTACAAAACGGGTTGTTTCATACAACAACGCTCTTGAAGACTGTAGCTTAGCCTTGATTACTGCAAGCATTTCATAAACTGCCGGGAACTGGATTATCGGCTTGCCAAACTGAGCTCTTTCATGAGCATATTTTAATGCCTCTCTGTATGCAGCTTCCGAGATACCAACAGACTGGGCACCTACTCCAAGTCTGGCTCCATTCATCAGAGACATTACATATTTAATAAGTCCCAGTTTTCTTTCGCCTACCAATTTGGCGGGAGCATTATTAAATACGAGTTCACATGTAGGGGAGCCTTTTATTCCGAGTTTATTCTCTATCCTCCTTACCTGAACACCTCCCCAGGCTTTGTCATACACAAAATAGGAGAGTCCGCGGCCGTCAGTTGTTCCCTCTTCCGATCGGGCGAGAACAAGCTTTATTTCTGCATCTCCATTTGTAATGAATCTTTTTACACCATTCAGAAACCACTTTCCCTCTTTTTCGTTATATGAAGCTTTAAGCATTACTGCCTGCAAATCACTTCCTGCATCCGGCTCAGTAAGGTCCATCGAACATGTGGCGCCATAATTGATTCTTGGCAAAAACTCATTTTTTATCTCTTCGCTTGCATATTCATGAATTGTTTCTGCGCAATCCTGCAGTCCCCATATGTTTGCAAATCCTGCATCTGCTCTTGCAACAAGTTCTGCTGCCATCACATACGGAACCATAGAAAAATTAAGACCGCCATATTGTCTTGGAAGAGACATACCATATAAACCGGCCTGAATTAAAACGTCCTGATTTTGTTGAGTCCCGGGAGCATATGTAACTCTCCCGTTTTCATGATGAGGGCCTTTTTTGTCCACTTCTTCGGCATTGACTGCGATTACATCTGCACAAATCTCACCAAGGATTTCCATTACTTTTTCATAGGAATCTATAGCATCGTAAGCAACACAAGGTGCATAATCGAACTTTCCGGCATCTTTATAATTCTGTTCCTTTAAATCAACAATTTTATTCATTAAAGGATGCCGAAACTGAAATTTAAGGTCTTTATTATCGTTATAAAAATTTGCCATATTATTTACTGTTTTTTTTGTACGATTTTATCATCCTTGGCACAACCTCGTTCAGGTCGCCAATAATAGCATAATCCGCCAACTGATGTATAGGGGCGAGGGGATCGCTGTTTATTGAAATAATCATTGCAGATTGCTCCATACCCGCTGTATGCTGAATTTGTCCCGATATACCGGCAGCGATATACAGTTTTGGCCTTACCGTTACACCTGTTTGTCCGATTTGTCTTGCGTGGTCGGCAAAACCGGCATCAACGGCGGCTCTGGAAGCACCAACTTCTCCTCCGAGAACATGCGCAAGTTCAAATAAAAGATTGAAATTTTCCTTTGAACCAACACCAAAACCTCCTGCGACAATAATCGAAGAGCCTTTAATGTCAATTTTCCTCTCTTCCATGTGACGCTCAATTATTTCTACAATGAAATCGGTATCTGAAAGGACAGAACTTACATCTATTATGTTTAATTTACAATCAGCCGCTTTATTTAATGGCTCCCTTTTCATAACACCTTCTCTCACTGTTGCCATCTGAGGTCTGTGATCGGGGTTTATGATAGTTGCAATAATATTCCCTCCGAAGGCAGGGCGAATCTGATATAATAGATTTTGATATTCTTTGCCTGCTTTGTTGTCAGTATGGCTGCCAATTTCAAGTGAAGTGCAATCCGCAGTCAATCCGCTATTTAACGCACTCGATACTCTTGGGGCGAGATCCCTTCCAATACTGGTTGCTCCAAAAAGCGCTATCTGTGGTTTTTCTTCTCTGAAAAGCGAGATTGTAATGGAAGAGTGGGGCAGGGTAAGGTAGTTTACAAGTCTCTTATCGTCTGCAATGTGTATTTTGCTTGCACCGTAAAGTGCAATTTCATCTTTAAGTTTTGTAACATCATGCCCAATGAGAAGAGCTTCTACATTGCAGGCAAGTTCTTTAGCAAGACCGCGGGCTTTTGTAAGCAGCTCAAGGCTCACATCGCATATTTTTCCGTTTTCGGTCTCAATATATACTATTATGTTATTCATTGCTAAAATTATTAATATTAACCAATTGTATGTGAAGAAATAAGCTCTTTGATCAAAGTATCAACATCTTCATCGGAAGAGGTAATTCTTTTTGATTCCTTAGCCTGAAATACAATATTTTCGATTTTCTTAACCTTTGTTGGCGAACCTGAGAGGCCGTAATTTGCCTCATCACCGCCAATGTCATTTACACCCCATTCAGGTATAACAAGATAGTCCAGAGTATAAGTAGGCAGGTATGAATTATGCTCGTTATCCTGCTCTTCGCTTTTAGTCCGGGCATGCTTGAATCTCATAAGCTGTTTTGCGTTTCTGGGGCGGCACGCCGGTGCTGTTGCGTGAACAGTAATAACTACAGGCATTGATGATTTTACAACTTCAATACCTCTCTCAAGCCTTCTCTTGATAATTATTTTTCCGTCTTTTATTTCAACAATGTCCTCCGCATAGGTCACCTGAGGATAGTTTAGCTTTTCTGCTACCTGAGGACCAACTTGTGCAGTGTCACCGTCAATAGCCTGTCTTCCTGCAATAATAATATCCGGCTGTATCTTTTTTACTGCCATCGAAAGTGCGTAAGAAGTTGCAAGAGTATCTGCCCCTGCAAATTTTCTATCTGTAAGGAGAATACCTCCATCTGCACCTCTAAAAAGACCTTCTCTGATAATTTCTGCTGCTCTTCCCGGACCCATTGTCAGTAACAATACTTCACTTCCCGGATACGCATCCTTTAATCTTAAAGCCTGTTCCAGAGCATTCATGTCCTCCGGATTAAAAATCGCAGGCAGGGCGGCACGATTAACAGTTCCATCCTCCTTCATAGCATTTTTGCCAACATTTCTAGTATCCGGCACTTGTTTTGCCAGAACAACAATTTTA
>JAGDMC010000081.1 GCA_017860395.1 Bacteroidota bacterium
CTGAATTCAGCAATTCCTCAGGCGTACTACAATCATATACAGGGAATCACCAATATAACAACCGAGACCGGTGCGGGCCAGTGGGGCTCGGCAATGAGCATCGCTTGCAAACAATTCGGCATGGACCTTAATGTATTTATGGTTAAGCAGAGCTACGAAGCCAAGCCATACCGGAAAATCGTAATGAACAGCTATGGCGCTGCAGTTCATGCTTCTCCATCAAATATTACGGAGTATGGCAGGAAAATGTTAAGTGAAGATCCGGGTTGCCGGGGGAGTTTGGGAATTGCAATTTCTGAAGCAGTTGAGATGGCAGTGACAAAACCCAACACGAGGTATACCCTCGGCAGCGTGCTGGACCATGTGCTCCTTCATCAGACCATAATAGGGCTTGAGGCCGAAAAGCAGATGGAGATTGCAGGTGAATATCCCGACAAAATTATTGCTTGTTTTGGAGGCGGCTCAAATTTTTCCGGAATTTCCTTCCCGTTCTTAAGACACAGGTTTACCTCTCCTGCCGGAAGTAAGAAGGCTTTGGTGGAATTCATCGCTGCCGAACCGGCCGCATGTCCAAAACTCACAAAGGGTGTTCTTGAATATGACTTTGGGGATACCGCCGGGATGACACCGCTTATTCCCATGTATACACTTGGCCACGATTTTGCGCCGGATCAGATTCACGCAGCAGGGCTGAGGTATCATGGTGGCGGAAGGCTTGTGAGCCAGCTTAAGGCAGATGGTTTTATAAACAGCGTTGCTGTGGAACAGACCGAAACCTTTAATGCCGGACTCCTTTTTGCCCGCACCGAGGGGATAATTCCTGCACCGGAATCCTGTCATGCAATTGCCGTTACAATCCGCGAAGCCCTCAAGGCCCGCGAAGCAGGCCGCAGCGAAGTAATTCTGTTCAACCTTTCCGGTCACGGATTGCTCGATATGGCAGCATACGACGAGTACTTGTAGCCCTACAGCCGACCATCCCGAACCCACCACTCCAAAAGGTACCCAGTCAGGGTATGGGTCGGTCGGCTCTTCCCCAGGGGAAATTTGTTAAAACGCAACTAGTCAGCAGTTTGTTTGTTTTTCAAAATAATCATAATGCCCTGAATTTCTACGATATAACAAATTTCCCCTGGGGAAAACCTGGGTACTTGGAATAATGGTATTTATATTCTAAATTTGGTGAGTAAACCCTTAAACCTAAAAACTATGGAGTGGTATTTGAAAGTTTTAAGAAACTATGCAGGCTTCGAAGGCCGCGCAAGAAGAACCGAATTCTGGATATTCATGCTCTTTAACGCAATTTTTTCTGCCGTATTAGGATTGCTGGACTGGGCAATGTGGACATTTAGCATAATCGGGGGTCTTTACTCACTTTTCGTACTCATTCCTTCTCTTGCAGTAAGCTTCAGAAGGTTGCACGACATAAACAAATCCGGATTCTACATTCTTCTTATTCTTATTCCTGTTATCGGATTTATCTGGCTGCTGATTCTTTTCCTGAAGGAAGGAGATGCCGGAGACAACCAATACGGTTCTGATCCTAAGGCTGTTCAATCAGTTTAGAGTCGCGTCCGGAAATGTAATTTATAGTAAAGAGCGGCAAATTTTGCCGCTCTTTGTATGTCCACCCCAGGGGAAATTTGTTAAAGTGCATTTAATCAGGAGTTTATTTGTTTTTAGATTCAAAAACAACGCTCTGAAAGCCAGCGCAATAACAAATTTCCCCTGGGGAAAATGTGTGGTCCGGTGTAATTGTGGGGTCATTTTATTTCTTACATTTGCGTTCTTTAAATAATCAGAATGCAAAACTTTGGTGAACTAATAGCAATCTCCGTTGCAGTCTCCTGGACTTTTACGGCTCTGTTTTTTGAATTTGCCGGTAAAAGAATCGGCTCTTTGGTTGTGAACCTTCTAAGGCTCTTTTTCGGATTTTTCCTTCTTGGTACAATGCTTTACTTCACCACAGGTTCGTATCTCCCGCAAAATGCCGATACCGGTACCTGGATATGGATGTCTTTATCCGGACTTGTTGGGTTTGTGTTCGGGGACTTCTGTCTGTTTTATTCTTATACAATCATTACTGCAAGATTCGGTCAGCTTCTGATGACGCTTGCTCCGCCTTTTGCTGCTTTCTTCGGATGGCTTCTCCTTGGAGAAAAACTATCTCCAATGGGATTTGTGGGTATGACCGTTACGCTTCTGGGTATCGCTATTTCTGTCCTAAAGAGGGGCGGGTCAAAGATTGAAGATAATGCAATAGTTGCAGGAGTGAGCGATATGGCTGTTGTTACAAGTAAAGACGAAGAAGAGAAAGTTGAGAAGAAAGGTGCCATATACGGAGTTGTAAACGGCGGGAAGAACATTATAGGCAAGCTGATGCCAAATGTTCAGCTTAATCTGCCGCTCAAGGGGATTTTGCTTGGAATTGGAGCTGCGCTGGGGCAGGGCTTTGGCATTGTACTGAGCAAAATAGGGATGAACCACTATTCAATTGCAGCAAAGGGATCAGAAGTCGCCTCATACATTCCTTTTGCAGCAACACAAATGAGGATTATATCCGGTGCAATTGGTTTTGCCGTGATAATCCTTATTACTCGCAGGACCGGAACCGTGTGGGCCGGTATCAAAGATAAAAAAGCAATGGGCGCAACCTTTATGGGTGCCATATTCGGCCCGTTTGTAGGGGTTTCTCTTTCGCTGATGGCTGTTCAGTATACAAATACTGCCATAGCATCAACAATTATGGCAACAACCCCCATAATAATACTCATTCCGTATATCCTATTCTATAAAAAGAAAATCACACTGGTTGAGCTCGCAGGAGCAGTGCTCAGTGTTGGAGGGGTAGCGTTGTTCTTCCTGTAGTGCTCCACCCACCCGCAGCACCAGCCCAGGCCCCGGACACCCCATGGGTCATTTGGTAAATATCAATAGATTAGTTGTTTACGCAAAAAGCGCTTTTTGCGTAAGTTGTTGACTTTGTGCGCTGTACCAAATGACCCCTGGGGTCGGAAGGTGACCTCGCGGATAGAAAGATGACTCCACGAGCGACCGGGGAGGTGAAAAAACTTCCGCGAAGATTTTACTTGAATAGTTTTCTCACAAGTTCGGGGATGTCCTGAACGGCTACTACTTCGATTTTGTTTTTAAGTTTGGCTGCAGATGCGTTTTTTGCAGAGCTCAGTGAAGCGTTGGACGAAGAGCCGTTTGGCTTGCCAAAAGAGGAGATGAAGATTTTTTCGAATCCAAGCTTCTCGGCCTCGGCAACACGCCGCTCAATCTGACTCACGGGGCGAATTTCCCCGCTAAGCCCAACCTCTGCGGCAAAGCAATATCGTTGCGAAATTGGCGCATCAAAGTTGGAAGAGAGAATAGAGCATACAACCGCCAGGTCGCAGGCAGGGTCGGTTACTTTGAGGCCACCGGCCATATTCAGAAAAACATCTTTTACAGAAAGTTTGAATCCTGCCCTCTTCTCAAGAACGGCAAGCAACATGTTTGTGCGCCTTACATCGAAGCCGGTGGCCGAACGCTGAGGAGTTCCGTATGCTGCTGTGCTCACCAGAGCCTGAGTCTCGATAAGGAACGGCCGTGTTCCGTCCAGCATTGCAGCAACTGCAATTCCGGAAAGATTCTCGCCATGCATGGGGATGAGCATTTCGGAAGGGTTACTCACTTCGCGAAGCCCGGTATTTATCATCTCAAAGATGGCAAGTTCGGCAGTTGACCCAAACCTGTTTTTTATGCTTCGCAGAATTCTGTATGCGTGCCGCGTATCCCCTTCAAACTGAAGAACAACGTCAACAATATGTTCCAGAACCTTTGGCCCCGCTATGCTTCCGTCTTTTGTAATGTGGCCGATGAGAATCGTGGGAGTATTTGTCTCCTTTGCATATTTCATTAGCATTGCGGCACATTCGCGCACCTGGGTCACAGAACCCGGGGAACTTTCCAGAATCTGGGAATATACTGTTTGAATTGAGTCAATTATAATAAGCTGTGGGTCGGTTTCTTTAGCCTGATTAAGAATGTTTTCCAGTAAAGTTTCACTAAGAATAAGGCAGTTGGAATCGTCGCCGCCCAGCCTTTGTGCGCGGAGTTTTATCTGCCTTGCGCTCTCCTCTCCCGAAACATAAAGAGTTTTAAGATTGGGGCAGTGAAGAGGTATCTGCAGAGATAAAGTAGACTTTCCAATTCCGGGTTCTCCGCCGATGAGAATAACGGAACCCTCCACAAGTCCACCGCCAAGAATCCTGTCAAGCTCTGCATTTCCAAGGGAAATACGCTCCTCTTCGGAAAATTTTATTGCCGATAGAGGTTCTGGTTTCGACGTACGGGAAGAAAAAAATCCGGACCCTCTCGATCCGCCGGAAGAGGTGTCTTTTGTTATAATCTCCTCTTGCATAGTATTCCACTCTCCACAGGCGGGACATCTGCCCAGCCACTTTGCACTTTCGTTGCCACACGACGTGCAGAACCACCCTTTTTTTACCTTAGCCATCCCCTTCTGAAATTGATTATTACTTTACAAATATAATTATCTTTGTGTTGAGTGCGTGCTATGCCTGCTGCATTTTAAGAAAGAAAACCTGATATAATTAAATATGAAAACCCCTCTGATTTTAATTTCATCTCTGACACTCGCTTTTGTCCTGTCAATCTCTACAAATTTATCTGCTCAAACAAATACTAATACGCAGACTGCAAAAAATCCAGCTAAGCAAACTGTTACTCAAACGGCTAAAAAACCGGTTCCTCCTAAACCTGCAGCTCCTGTTGCCCCGCCGGCAGTTGTAGCACCCACGAATGAACAAATCATAAAGGAATTTGAATCTTATGTAGGCAAGGTGCAAAAAGAGTGGATGATTCCCGGAATGGCTGTTTCTGTTATGAAAGACGGTAAACTTGTATTAGCAAAAGGTTTTGGAGTGAAGGACATCAATGGCAAATTGCCTGTAGATGAAAATACTGTTTTCCAGATTGGGTCGGTTTCCAAATCGTTTACCGCTGCTGTAATGGCATCTTTGGTTGACGAGGGTAAAATAAAATGGGACGATACCGTAAAGAATATTCTTCCTGATTTTAAACTTTATGACAAGTGGATTGAGGAAAACATTCAGGTTAAGGATATCATGATTCACCGCACCGGCATTAAGGGTCAGCAGGGAACATATATCCCGAACCTTGGCTACTCAAGGGACGATGTGTACAAAATGTTTCCTCTTCTAAAACCGGGATACAGTTTCCGCGGAGCATACGAATACAACAATATTACATTCATAATTGCCCAGAAGATAATTGAAAAACTCACCGGCAAAAGCTGGGAAGACAATGTGAGGGAGAGAGTCTTTATGCCTCTGGGAATGGTTAACAGCACACTTAACGGCGACGGTTTCCTTGCTGCAAAAAATGTATCGGTTCCTCACGAACTAAACTATGAAAAAGGAGCAATCATTAACGACACAACATGGACCGATTCGCTTTCCATCAAGGCAATGTATGGCGAAGAGCAGGCTCCTTTCTGGCTCACAGTTGTTGGCCCGGCAGGTTCGGTTGTTTCATCGGCAACAGATATGGCAAAATATGTTCAGTTCCATCTGAACAAGGGAATGGTAAACGGAAAAGAGGTTATCAGCCGTAAAAACATGAACTACCTTCACAGAGGACAAACAATAACTTCGCAGGACTCAACCCGCACGACATTATACGGCCAATGCTGGTTCATTGAACAAAACAGCCGCTACAGACTGTATTTCCACACAGGCACAACCTGGGGATTTACAACATTAGCCGCTTTCGTTCCGGAACTTAACCTCGGACTTGTTGTCCTTGTAAATTCAGAGGCACCGGACAGCCCGAGATATGCATTGATGCGGAGACTGATTGATTTGTATAAAGGCTACACTACAAAAGATTACAGTAACGAATTCTTTGAAAACTGGAAGAAATCGGCAAAAGAGGGTGCATTAAAAGCAGTCAAACAGAAAAAGGAACTTGTTGTCAAACCTGCTCCGGACAAGGCTTTGCTGATAGGCGTTTATGACAAGGGAGAACTTTTTGGAAAGGCTGTAGTTACCCTTGAAGGGGAAGATTTGTATATTACAGTAGGGCCACAAGGGTGGAAGCACAAACTGACCCACAAGAATGGAAACGATTACACTTTCCGTAGTGACGGACATGGGTTCCCAATTACATTTGAACTGAACGGAGACGGGAAAACCCCTGCTTCAGCCATTGATATCAACTTTGGATATGGCGAGAATTTCGGAAAGTGGAACAGGCTTTAATCCCTCGGTTTTAGTGTTAATTCACTAATTGACAATGCTTTATCAAACACTAATATATTTACTAACTATATGATTCTCCGGGTTTTAACACGAAAACCGAGGGATCAAAAAACAAAAAACATGAAAAAACTTTGCACTCTTTTCGTTTTCGTTCTGATTGCAGCATCTGTGTTTGCCCAGAACGGCAAAAAGCCCGTAATTGGCATCTCTTCCACCATGGGTGACGGTACAAACACTTCAACACAGCTTACATATGTAAACTCTGTTATCCGTGCAGGCGGCGTTCCGGTAGTGCTTCCAATTACCGAGGACCCGCAGGGAGAAATTGCTCCAAAACGGGACGCTTTTGATGTAATGCTGATAAGAATGGCTGTTGCCAAAGGACTTCCTGTTCTTGGAATTTGCCGCGGGGAACAACTTATGAATGTTGCATTCGGAGGCTCTCTTTATCAGGACCTTCCTTCTCAGTTTAACGGCTATTCAATTAAACACAGCCAAAAAGCACCGGGCTGGTACGGAACCCACTCGATTCAAATCGAAAAGGGTTCGCTGCTCAATAAACAAATCAATCTGGATACAGTAGTTGTAAATACTTTTCACCATCAGGGTGTAAAGGATATTGCTCCGGGATTCCGCGTTACAGCAAGGTCAAAAGACGGAGTTGTTGAAGCTATCGAGAAAATCGGAAGTACAAGAGTTTTTGGAGTTCAGTTCCATCCGGAAGTTTTCACTTCAAATGGCATTGATACGTTCCTTGGTATTTTCAAACATCTTGTGGAAGAAGCCAGGAAGAAGTAATATCGCTGGCGTCGAGTTGTGAAATCAGCTTATTTCAGGACGGGGCGCAACACGCAACTTGGCGTAAGAAAGTATCAGCCCTAAGACTATGGAAAGGGATGCCGCAAAAAGCACTTTGTACTGGTCGGGGAGCATGAAAGTAATTGTGTGTGCGGGTATCCAGAAGAGCGGAATGGTCTTGCCAACTACAAATTTGAGAAAACCGGGCCAGTCAATTGCTGAGATTACTCCTGCAATTGTAGGTTTCCGGTTTTCATTTGAATTTCCGACAAATCCGTTACGGTCGTATACAGAATCAATATAAGTATCGGTAACCCGGTGTGCAGCCATAAATACCGCTCCGAAGGTGAGGTTCATTATTGCCGATATATAAAACGCAGTAAGGAGCCTGCTCCAGAACGGGGGCTCCGCTCCAATTGCAATGCTGATATTTTGAGAGCCGATGCTAAGTACTCCGCTGGCGCTTATTCCATCGTTCGCAGAGCTGCCGGCCCATAGAAGACCCTTTGCAATTG
>JAGDMC010000082.1 GCA_017860395.1 Bacteroidota bacterium
GCGAATGTAATTACTCCGTATGCAAACCATTTTATCCAGCTTCCCTGAGAAATTGACTTGGGATATTCTCTCTTTTTACCAAAAAGTTCCAGCCCGTCATATAAGATTGGAACCCATATTCTCGATATTGCAACGACAATTGCAGCAATTAAGGAAATCAGCAGAACCATCTGCCCTGTTGAATATTCTGCAGGTCCAAAAAACATGTCTTTTACAAAAAGGACGGTAAAAATTGTAAAGGCAAGCAGGATACCGATAAACCCGATAAATTTAGCAAGCGAGCCAAGCTGGCGGTTAAGAGGAGTCTCTTCCGTAGTGATTTCGGTTGATTTTTCGGCCACTTTCCCAAATTCCGTAGAGTCCCCGACTTCTGTAATTTTATATATGCAGTGCCCTTCCACAACAGTGGTTCCACGCATTATGCGATTTGTTGCATATGTTGCCTCTTCATCAAAAGAATCGGGATTGGTACTTTTGGAAATCATTGGCTCTCCGGTTAATGTCGATTCATTTACCGACAACGAAACAGCTTCCAGCAATTCTCCGTCTGCGGGAACTTCCTCCCCTGTGTCGAGTACAACAATGTCACCAACTACTATGTCGCATTTTGGCAACTCTATAATGTTCCCGTCCCGGATAATCTTTACCGGAGTTTCATCATTAACCTGGTTTAGAATGTCAAATTTCTTACTTGCATCCATTTCAAACCAAAAGCCCACTCCCGTTGCCAGAAATATAGCAAAGAAAATACCGATGGTTTCTACAAATTCGTTATGGATAAATGATATCCCCAGAGAAAGAAATGCGGCTATGAGCAAAATGCGTATAATAGGGTCCCTGAATTTTTCAAGGAAGAGCTTCCAAAGCGGCTCTCTTTCGGGAGGGGTAAGGATGTTCCTGCCATACTTTGCTCTGCTTTCCTCCGCCTGGGCCGAGGTTAAGCCTGTGTAGTCAATTTTTTTATTCACCTGTTGAATTTATTTGTTTTTTAAGAATTTTTCGGTTGCTCCCGCTCAATTGCCCGCAGGCAGCAAGTATATCTTCGCCCCTTGATGAGCGGATAGTTGCAATTAGTCCGGCTTTGTTAAGCCTGTTCTGGAATATCTCCATCATTCCCATTTGTGACGATTTTAAAGGAAAATCCGGAATTTCGTGAAAACGGATAAGGTTAACCCTGCACTCAATCCCTCTTAATAATCTTATGAGACCGTCCGCATGTCTTTTATCGTCGTTCCATCCGTTGAACATAATGTATTCAAAACTCACTCTGCGTTGTCCGGAAAAGTCATAATTTCTTATGAGATCCACGGTTTCAGAAATAGGATAAGCCTTTTGCATTGGCATTAGCTGAATCCGCTCTTCTTCAAACGGGTTATGCAGAGAAATGGCAAGATGACATTTTGAATTATCCAGAAAATCTTTAAGCGCAGGATAGACGCCTATAGTAGAAAGGGTAATTCTTTTCGGACTCCATCCGAATCCCCAGTCGGCAGTTAAAATTTCAATACTCCTGAATACCTCAGCGGTATTGTCGAGAGGCTCGCCCATTCCCATGAAGACAACATTAGTAAGATTCTCGCTCTCTTCTACATTTATAAACTGCGATATAATCTCCCCGGCAGTGAGATTACCATTAAAACCAAGCCTTCCTGTCATACAGAAATGACATCCCATTTTACACCCGGTCTGAGATGACACACATAAAGTTGCTCTCTCCTCCTCAGGAATCATTACACTCTCAATGGTACTTCCTTTCAATGTGGGAAAAAGATATTTTTTTGTTCCGTCGGTTGAAATTAGACTCTCAACCGGGCTAAATCCTCCAACTTCATATTCTTCCGCGAGCGCCTGTCTCGAACTCTTCGAGAGGTTCGACATTTGCTCAATCTCTTTTACCCTCTTTTTATAAAGCCATTCTGCCAGTTGTTTTGCAGTATATGCAGGCAGTGCAAGGGTTTCCACGATTTGTGCGAGCTCGCTGATGCTCTTTCCAATCAACCATTTTTTCATTTGGCAAAGTTAGGGAAATTTGAAAAGGATTTGTTACTTTTGTGTGAATTTAAAACATAAACATTATGGCGAAAGAGAGTGCAGAATTAAAAAAGGGTGCTGAGGTAAGTGCCGATAAGCTAAAAGCTTTACAGGCAACTTTAGACAAACTGGAGAAGGATTATGGGAAGGGCACCGTTATGAAGATGGGGGAGCAGCCAAAATGGGAGGTATCTACAATTGCATCGGGGTCTATTGCATTGGACCATGCACTTGGAATAGGCGGATATCCGAGAGGCCGCGTTATTGAAATTTACGGGCCGGAATCGAGCGGTAAAACAACTCTGGCAATTCATGCCATTGCAGAAGCTCAGAAAACCGGAGGAATTGCAGCAATAATTGATGCAGAACACGCGTTTGACAGAACTTATGCCAAAAATCTCGGAGTGAATGTGGACACGCTGCTCATTTCCCAGCCGGACAATGGCGAACAGGCTCTTGAAATTACAGATGCTCTGATACGTTCCGGAGCAATTGACATTATTGTTATCGACTCTGTTGCAGCATTAACACCTAAAGCAGAAATTGAAGGCGAAATGGGTGACTCAAAAATGGGTCTTCAGGCAAGGCTGATGAGTCAGGCATTGCGCAAACTAACTGCAAACATCAGCAAAACGAACACTTGTTGTATTTTCATAAACCAGCTTCGTGATAAAATAGGGATAATGTTTGGAAATCCGGAAACTACAACCGGCGGTAATGCTCTTAAGTTTTATGCTTCGGTGAGGGTAGATGTGAGAAAAATAACTCAGATTAAGGATGGCGAAGAGGCAACAGGAAACAGGACAAGGGCCAAGATTGTAAAAAACAAGCTGGCACCGCCTTTCCGTAAAGCAGAATTTGACATTGTATTTGGCGAGGGTATTTCAAAAATCGGAGAGATTATTGACCTTGGAGTTGAATTTGAAATCATCAAAAAGAGCGGCTCGTGGTTCAGCTACGCCGACACCAAAGTAGGTCAGGGCAGAGAGGCCGTTAAACAGATTCTTATGGACAACCCTGCACTTATGGATGAGATAGAAGCAAAGATTCGTCTTAAACTTACTGAAATTAAAGACTAATTAATTAGTTAACATTAGCTTTTTCAAATGGAGACAGTATTAAGCGGGATTCGTTCTACGGGTCACCTGCACCTTGGTAACTATTTTGGTGCACTCAGGAATTACATAAAAATGCAGGACGAGTACAACTGCTTTTTCTTTATTGCAGATTTGCACTCGTTAACAACACATCCCCACCCCGATGATTTCCATTCAGGGGTTAAGACAATTTTAACCGAGTATCTTGCATCGGGGCTTGATCCCGAAAAATCGGCAATTTTTGTTCAGAGCGATGTGCCGGAAATCGTGGAGCTGTATGTTCTGCTCAATATGATTGCATATAAGGGAGAGCTGGAAAGGACAGCTGCGTTTAAAGAGAAGGTGAGAAAGAATCCGGAGAATGTAAACGCCGGTTTGCTCACCTACCCTGTTCTCATGGCTGCCGATATTCTTGTCCACAGGGCAAACAAGGTTCCGGTGGGGAAAGATCAGGAGCAGCACCTGGAAATGGCCAGGCTTCTTGCACGCAGGTTTAACAATCTTTACGGAGTAGAACTGTTCCCGGAGCCTCAGGCTTTCAATTTCGGGAGCGACCTTGTAAAAGTTCCCGGTCTTGATGGAAGCGGCAAAATGGGAAAGAGCGAAGGAAACGGGATATACCTGTTCGACGACGAGAAGACTATCCATAAAAAGGTGATGAAAGCAGTGACAGATGCCGGTCCCGTAGAGCAAAACAGCAAAATGGCCGAACCTGTCGAAAATCTATTTACTCTTCTTAAAATTGTATCTGCACCCGAAACGGTTGTTCAGTTCAAAGAAGCCTTTAACAACTGTACAATTCGTTACGGCGACCTTAAAAAGCAGCTTGCAACCGACATTTGCCGGCACACACTTCCAATCCGGGAGAAAATAGAAGAGATATACAAAGACGAAGCCTTTTTGCAAAGGGTAATTAAAAGAGGAACCGAAAAGGCACGGGAGAGTGCATCGGCAACTCTTTATGAGGCTAAAAAAGCCGTTGGCTTCAGGAGCTTCTGATAACTGATGATCAGTAAAACCACTATATCCAAAATACTTGACAGTGCTCAGATAGTCGATGTAATAAGCGACTTTGTGTCATTAAGGAGAAGGGGGGCAAACTATACAGCTTGCTGCCCTTTTCATAATGAGAAAACACCGTCATTTTCGGTATCTCCGTCCAAAGGTATCTTCAAGTGTTTCGGGTGCGGCAAGGCAGGAAACGCCGTTAACTTCGTAATGGAGCATGAACACCTCACCTATGTTGAGGCTTTGAGGTTTCTAGGCCGAAAATATGGAATAGAGGTAGAGGAGAGAGAGGAGAGCGAAGCAGAAATCCAGCAACGGCTCAAAAGCGAAAGTCTGCTGGTTGTTACTGCCTTTGCTCAGGAATTCTATTCAAATGCCTTATGGAACTCGCAAAGAGGAAGAGCAATAGGCCTCAGCTATTTCAAGGAGAGAGGATTTGACGAAGAGACAATTAAAAAATTCCAGCTTGGATGGGCACCGGAAGGTCGCGACGGAAGTATGTCTTCTGCGGCAATGCGGGCCGGGTATAAAAAAGAGTTCATAGTATCAACAGGGCTGGGTATTGAGAAGGAAGAGAGCGGGGACGTTGCAGACCGTTTCTACGAAAGGGTGATGTTTCCAATCCACTCGCTCACGGGCAGAATAATTGCATTCGGCGGAAGAACACTAAGAACTGATAAATCGGTAGCCAAATACATAAATTCTCCCGAAAGTGAGATTTACAGTAAAAGCAGGTCGCTTTACGGGATATTTTTTGCCAAAAGTGCAATTGCACGACTTCAGAAGTGCTATTTAGTAGAGGGATATACCGATGTAATATCGCTTGTACAATCCGGAGTGGAAAATGTGGTCGCATCAAGCGGAACCTCTCTCACATCTGAGCAGATACGGCTCATAAGGCGATTTGCCCCACAGGTTACGATACTTTACGACAGCGATGCTGCCGGGATAAAGGCTTCACTCAGAGGAATAGACATGCTTCTTGAGGAGGGATTGCAGGTTAAGGTCGTACTCTTTCCTGACGGAGATGACCCCGATTCGTACGCACGCAAAAGCACTCCGGCCCAGCTTAAGGATTATCTGCAAAATGCCGAGCGCGATTTTATAGAATTTAAGATTGAACTGCTCTCTGCAGATGCCGACAAGGACCCCATTAAGCGCAGGCAACTGATAAATGAAGTCATCACAAGTATTTCGGTAATCCCGGATGCCATTACAAGGGCCGTTTATATCGAAGAGTGCAGTATAAAGCTAAAATTCGAACAGAATCTTCTTGCACGCGAGGTAAACAAGCTTCGGAAAGTGAGGCACCCATACGGAGGCTATCAGCAACAGGAAAGTTATTCCGAATCGGGACTCCCCTCTTCCATCCCCGATATCAATACCGGCGAGCAGCTCCCTCAGTTTGTAAGGAACATATACTGCGAACCTGCAGAGCGGGATTTGCTATATTATCTTATGAAATTCGGAGAGTGCCCTCTTTACGGAAAAGATGATGAAATTCAGTCTGCCATTACTGTTTCGCAGTTTATTCTCATTGAACTGCAAAACGACGAACTGGAGTTTCAGAATCTTTTATACAAAAACATCTTTGAAGAGTATTACAAACTTAGGGAAGCAGGTCAGCAGGAAATTCAAAAACATTTCACAAATCATCAGGACTCTAAAGTGGTAGAAGTGGTTACTTCAATACTCATTCAGGAACATAACCTCAATATTAAGCAGTTTGTTGCTGCCCTTGTTCCGGAGGAGAACGTTCTCTCAATGGTTGTTCCCAAAGCAATTATGGTGTATAAGGCAAAAATTACGGCAATTGCATATCAGGAACTGCGCGAGGAGATGATAAAACTTAAACCGGGCGATGACATGAGACAAACAGAACTTCTTGGTCAGCTTCAAACACTTATGAATGTGAGGAATCAGCTCTCCAAGGAGTTAAACAGACTAACCATATAAATTTTTATATTTGCATCCTAATTGTTTTTAAAAAATGGAAAAAAGCTACAAAAGACATCTGGTAACAGCGGCGCTCCCTTATGCCAACGGAGCAGTACATATTGGTCACCTTGCAGGAGTATATGTTCCTGCAGATATTTATGTACGTTACCTGCGAATGCGTGGAAGGGATGTGAAGTTTATTTGTGGTTCCGACGAACACGGAGTTCCCATTACCATTAAAGCCAGGCAGCAAAACTGTTCTCCTCAGGAGGTTGTGGATAAATATCATCTTATTATAAAAGACTCTTTCGAGCGTCTTGGGATAAGTTTCGACATATATTCAAGAACAAGTTCTGCTATTCATCATAAAACAGCGTCGGAATTTTTCAAAAAATTATACGAAGACGGAAAGTTTATTGAAAGAGAGAGCGAACAATATTTTGATGAAGAGGCAAACCATTTTCTTGCAGACAGGTATATTACAGGCACGTGCCCTAAATGCGGTGCCGAAAATGCATACGGCGACCAGT
>JAGDMC010000083.1 GCA_017860395.1 Bacteroidota bacterium
GTAAGAGAAAATCTGTCTGTTAAGGAAATTGTAGATTTTCTGGCGCCCCATTTAGAAAAGAACCCGCAAAAAAAATGGTTATTCAATGTGAGCCCTGTAAGGCACCTGAAAGACGGAGCACATGGAAACCAGCTGAGTAAGGCAAGGCTTCTTCTTGCCATTGAAGAGCTGGTGAATAATTTCCATAATGCAGTTTATTTCCCTTCATACGAAATTGTGATGGACGAGTTGAGGGATTATCGGTTTTATGCCTCAGACATGATTCATATTTCTAAAGAGGGAACAGAATATGTATGGGAACGGTTTGCGGAATTCGTTTTTTCTCACGATACACTCGCTTTGCTTGAAGATTATAAACGGTTGGCACTTATGAGAGAGCACAGGCCAATGTTCCCGGAAAGTGAAGAATTTGCTGCATTTGAGAAGAAAAAAAGGGAACTTGAAGGGTATATCGCAAAAAAAATGGGTAAAACGTTGTAACTTATTGATAAATTATTTAACTTACGATTTATTATTAAAAAAGGGTAAAAGTAACCCTAAACGAAAGACGCAGAGGGTTAAAAGTAACGTTAGATTATTATTTATTATATACTGATAAAAAATTGTTTTTTTGTTTGAAATTTTGAATTTATAATTTATATTTGCACAAAGACAAGTAATTCAACATCCTAAACTTAATATTATGAATAAGGCAGAATTGATTTCAGCTATCGCGGCTAAGGCCGATCTTACAAAAGTTGACGCTAAAAAAGCTCTCGATGCATTTATCGGTGTATCAGGAGACGCAATGAAAAAAGGCGAGAGACTTACTCTCGTTGGTTTTGGTACATTTTCAGTTAATGCAAGAAATGCACGTAACGGAAGAAACCCTCGCACAGGTGCTAAAATAAAAATTGCAGCCAAAAAAGTTGTAAGATTTAAAGCCGGAGCAGAACTTAACAAAAAAGTTAAGTAACTAAACGATAAATTATTAATTAAAGCGGTCCTTTTTGGGGCCGCTTTTTTTATTTTACTGAATTATAACCTATAAAAACAATCACACGGCCCGATTTGAACCTGAGGGTGAAGTGGTCTTTTACGGACACATTGAGCGTAGCCTTCCACCATGAATCAAAAACTACTTCATCAAGCGGATACTGAAGCCCTGTCGAATGAATGGAAATCCCGTTGTCAAGAGAAAAAACGGATACGCTGCTACCTTTAGTAGCGTGGAATGTATGAGTGCCCGATATCGGGATAAACTTCCCGTTGTTTGTGAACATCTCAACTTCTACAGCAGAACTTCTCCTGTACTCAGATAAAAGGGAAATATTTCCCAAAGTATGATCTTCCCTGAATCCGGTGGCTCCAAGAATGAATATCCGGGAGGGCTGGAATGTTAGCGAATAATTGAATGCCTTTGTCAAGTCGTTTGTCTCCTGGCAGGTAACCTTAATTATTCTTTCGGAATAGGAATCCTGAATATTGCTGTCAAGACTGTCCATGTCTCCTATTATTGCCGAAGGAACAATTCCGGCAGATATAAGCCTTTCCGCGGCTCCGTCGCAGCAGACAATTCTCCTTCCGCTGTTGAGTATTTCCAGTGGAACCGGATGCGATGGGAAATCGCCGTTTGCCAGAATAACAATTTCATCCATTATCAGATGAATTTAAAGCTTTCAGGGTTGCGAAAACCGGACAGAAACTCTCTTGTTGTAACCCGTTTTTTTCCGGGGAGCTGAACCTCAAGAATTTCTACACTTCCTCCTTTACATGCTACATGGAAAGAATTTTTAGTGATTCCGGTAATTTTGCCGTATTCGACGTTGCTGTCAAACAACACGTATCGGGTTGAAAATATCTTCAGAGCAAACTCTTTTTCTCCGTTTGTAAGGATTGAATGCGCTGCGGGGTATGGGCTTAGCCCTCTCACAAGATTGTGTATTTCCCGGGGATTATTATTCCAGTCAATTCTACCAGTCTCTTTTGTTAGTTTTGGAGCAGTATGAATAATCGAATTTTCTTTTTCCGACTGAGCCACAGCATCTATCTTACCTTTGAGCAGGGCAGATGCCGTTTTAACCACAAGCTCGCCTCCCATGTTCATCAACCGGTCGTGTAGTGCTTCGGCATTGTCTTCTTCGGATATTTCACACTCTTCCCGGAAAAGAATTGCCCCGGTGTCAATTTTCTCGTCGATAAGAAAAGTTGTAACACCGGTTTTTGTTTCTCCGTTTATCAATGCCCAGTTAATAGGCGCAGCACCCCTGTAGTCGGGCAAAAGGGAGGCGTGGAGATTGAAAGTCCCGAGAGTCGGCATGGACCATACTTCTTTTGGCAACATGCGAAATGCGACAACTATAAAGAGGTTTGCCTTAAAAGCATTAAGGCTTCCCAAAAACTGAGGGTCTTTTAGCGAAACTGGCTGAAGGACCGGAATTGCGCAACTGTCTGCATATATTTTAACGTCGCTTGGAGTTGGCACAAGCCCGCGTCCGCTTGGCTTGTCGGGAACAGTAACAACGGCGGCGATATCAAAGCCTTCTTCGATAAGTCTTCTTAGCGGGGCAACTGCAAATTGCGGAGTGCCCATAAATACTATTCTCCCTCTTCTGTTCATATCGTCTCCCTGTTCCTTTTTCTTAAATCTGTAATTTTCTTAAGTATGGCAAGATATTTATCCGGGTTAAACAGATTTGAGTCTCTTGTAGATTTCCATGTAAGAAATATGCCAATCGGAAGCAAAACAAGCGAAGATACAAACGTTCCCATTGCAGGGGTTATAGATCCGTCCGTTGCAAGTTTTTTTCCTGAAATGTCAATTACCCAGTAAAAAACAAAGAATAAAATCGAAATAACCGATGGCGTTCCCAGCCCTCCCTTTCGGATAATAGCTCCCAATGGGGCACCTATAAAAAAGAAGATTAAGCACGCCAGAGATACAGTAAATTTTCGGTACCAGGCTATACTGGCCTGTCGTAAAGGCAGCGAATACTGCTGCTCTTCAATTTCATAATTGTCCAGCAGCGTAAGTGCGCTCTCCATTTGAGCGAGAGCCTGTTCGTATGCTATTTTTTTCTCTCCTGCCGATCGCCACTTTCCAATCTGATTCAAATCAACGGACTTCGAGAATTTTTTGGAAATAGTAGTGTCAAACTCTTTTGCATAAGTCAGGCCTCCTCCCATAACAAGATTTCTAACCTGATATACCTTTACTTTGGCATAGGTTGTATCAAGAGAGTCTCTCATAGTGGAGAGCTCACTCAGTTTAAGTGCATTTACTTCCCCGCTGAATCTGCCGGATTCCGACCGCTGGAATGCATAATTTGCGAGGGAGATTATTACTTCCTGTTTTTTAAATCCGATTTTCTGAATTGTGTACAGTGTATCTTCAACTGACTCACGGGGAGTTTCCTCATATGTGTTCCCGTCATATAGTGTAAAAAGCAGGTTCTGTTTGTCCGGAGTAAGTTTCATTGACCCCGAATCTGCAATTGTGAGGCTTAAGTTGCCAAGGTTTTTGGAGTGGTCGTAAACCATCATCTTGTACAGCATATCGGTTTTTTCGTCCCGGCTGTCTATGCGGATGGTATAATTCTCTATTCCGTCGTAGAATATTCCCGTTGGTATGCTTATTTCCTCTTTTGTTTTGTTTATATCATCCCGGAGTGTATATATATTGTCATACGCAAGCGGAATAAGGTTATTGGAAGCAAAGAATGCCCCAACTGAAATAAAGAAGGAGAGCACGATAAGCGGAGTTAAAACCCTCGGAAGCGATATTCCGGCAGCCTTCATGGCAAGCAGCTCGTTATTTTCCCCGAAACCGCCCAGAGTCATTATTGAAGCAAGCAGGGTAGCAAGCGGAAGGGCAAGAGGGATTAAAGTTGCTGCCCCCCAGCCTAAAAATTCAGCAATAACTCCGAGACTAAGGCCTTTCCCAACAAGTTCGTCTATGTAGAGCCACAAAAAGTGCATCATCAGGACGAAAGTCACAATGAGAAAGGTCAGAATAAACGGACCCAGAAAAGCCTGGATAATAAACCTGTCTAATTTTTTCAAAGTACTCCTATTTTGTGGCAAGTTCAATTAACTTGGCAATTGCTGCAGAAATCCCGTCAGCGTTTTTTCCTCCGGCTGTAGCAAAAAAGCTCTGTCCGCCTCCGCCGCCTTCAATAAGTTTCGCAGCTTCCCTGATGTCTTTTCCTGCATTGCGTCCATGAGCAACAAGATCATCCGAATACATCAGCGCAAGGTTTGCTTTTTTATCAAACTCATACCCTGCAATAAATATTGTATTCTCTTCGGTTTTAAATGCAAAAGCAAGATTCTTTATTATTTCCGGATGAAATTCTCCCTTAAGGGTTATCACATTTACACCGTTAATATACTGCTTATCTTCGGTTAGTTTGTTTTTAAGTTCAGCAGAACGTTCTTTCATGAACTCTTCCACCTGCCGGCGATAATTCTCGTTCTCCTCAACCAGCTTTGAAATACTGCCTGCGAGATTAGGAGAGTTGTTGAACATTGCCCTCACAGACAGGAGCATATCCTCATTGCCCTGAATAAGTTTTTCTGCAGAATCTCCGGTAGTTGCTTCAATCCTTCTCACTCCGGCAGCAATTGCCGATTCGGACATAATTTTGAACAGACCTATGTTTCCGGTGGCCGATGTGTGTGTGCCTCCGCAAAGTTCTATTGAGTCACCGAATTTTATGACTCTCACTTTATCGCCATACTTTTCACCAAACAGAGCCATAGCTCCCATAGATTTTGCCTCTTCAACCGGAACATCCCTGAATTCATCTTTTCTTTTGTTTTCACGGATAAGTTCGTTTACTCTGTTTTCAACCTGTCTTATGACTTCCGGGCTCACTTTCTCGAAATGCGAAAAGTCGAACCGGAAATGACTATTGCTAACAAGAGAGCCCTTTTGCTCAATATGGGTCCCGAGAATTTCCCGCAGAGCCCTGTGGAGCAAGTGGGTTGCAGTGTGATTGTTTGCAATTGACTGTCTTCTTCCGGCGTCAATTTTTGCAGTGAAGCTCTCATGGATGTTTTTTGGAAGTTTCTCTGAAATATGAATGTTAAGATTATTCTCCTTAACCGTATTTACGATAGAAATCCGTTCACCCGAGGCAGATTCAATAAAACCGGTATCCCCAACCTGTCCGCCGCTCTCTGCATAAAACGGGCTTTTGTCAAAAACCAGCTGAAAGAACTCTTTGTTCTTGGTTTTTACCGACCGGTACCGTACAATCTGAACGTTCTCTTCTGCTTTTTCATAACCTACAAACTCAACTCCATTGTAAGGGCTAACCTCAATCCAGTCTCCTTCTTCGCTTGACGTTGCGTTCCGGCTCCTCTCTTTTTGCTTGCCCAGCTCTTTTTCAAAAGACTTTATGTCTATGCTGTACCCGTTCTCTCTTGCGATGAGTTCACTGAGGTCAGGTGGAAATCCGTAGGTATCGTAAAGAGTAAAAGTATCTTCTCCGGAAATCATTTTAGTATCCTTATACTTAACCATCAAGGCATCCATAAGCTTTATGCCCTTGTCAAGGGTCCTCAGAAACGCCTCTTCTTCCTCCTTAATCACTTTCTCAATAAGATTTTTCTGACTGACAAGTTCAGGGAACGCTATCCCCATTTCCCCAACCAGTGTTGGAACAAGACGGCAAAGGAAAGGCTCTTCCACGCCCAGGAAAGTGTATGCATATCTCACAGCGCGTCTCAGAATGCGGCGGATTACATAACCGGCTTTGACATTCGACGGCAACTGTCCGTCGGCAATCGAAAAGCTTATGGCTCTTATGTGGTCGGCAATAACTCTCATCGCAATGCCTGTTTGCGGAGATTCGTCGTATTTCTTTCCGCAGAGTTTTGAAATTTGCGAGATAATATTGGTAAAGACATCGGTGTCATAATTGCTCTGCTTGCCTTGCAAAGCCATGCAAAGTCTTTCGAGCCCCATTCCGGTGTCGACATGTTTCTGAGGCAGGGCGGCAAGCTCGCCGTTTGCTTTTCTGTTGTACTGGATAAAAACCAGATTCCATATCTCAATAACAAGATGGTGTCCTTTGTTTACCAGTTCGCTTCCGGGAACTTTTGCCCTCTCTTCACTGCTCCGAATGTCTATATGTATCTCACTGCAAGGGCCGCAGGGGCCTGTATCCCCCATTTCCCAGAAGTTGTCTTTTTTATTGCCGGGTAAAATTCTTTCGGCAGGCAGATATTTAAGCCATCTGTTGCGCGCCTCATCGTCCGGACCTATCCCATCCTCTTTGCTGCCCTCATAAACGGTAGCATAAAGTCTGTCCTTGTCAAGCTTGTAAACTTCGGTTAGAATTTCCCACGCCCAATCTATGGCCTCATTTTTGAAGTAGTCTCCGAAACTCCAGTTGCCAAGCATCTCAAACATCGTATGGTGATAGCTGTCGTGGCCAACCTCTTCGAGGTCGTTATGTTTGCCGCTGACGCGGAGACATTTTTGAGTATCGGCAACCCTGGTATATTTAGCCGGAGAATTGCCAAGGAACCAGTCTTTAAACTGATTCATCCCGGCATTTGTAAACATTAGTGTAGGGTCGTCCTTTACAACCATCGGGGCAGATGGAACA
>JAGDMC010000009.1 GCA_017860395.1 Bacteroidota bacterium
GCCAATTTACCGGCAAACCGTGACCGGTGTAAAAGAAAATATTTTACAAAACGTAAAGGATTTTTATACATAATAGTGCAAAAAAAAAGCTGCACAAGGCAGCGTAATATATTTGATTCGGACTTTCTAATTATATGCAAAAACCACAGAGTATGATCCCTGATATAATCCGGACTCTTTACCCTGAACAGAATTAGTATTTGCAGAGAGACGGAGTGTCTGGTTGCCTGAAGTGAGCTGGTTTCCGGATTGTGATGTAGGTTCAATTGTAAAGCTACTTCCGTTAATATTGGATAAAGTGGCAGGTTTTACAACAACGTTATATGCTACGCCTGCTCCGGAGTTAACTTTCATTTCGCCAAGACTGACATTGGAATTACTTGAAGAAGCCTTACTGTTAAGGATGTCGAAATTTGTAACGGCAGAAGAAGAAACACTTACCGATTCAATAATCTCTGCAGAAACATGACCAACCGCCATAGTTTGGCCATTCAGATTAACCGCTGAAAATATGCTTGTTAAAGCTATTAAAAACAGTGTTGTGAAAATGGCTTTCATGACCTTTGCATTTCTTAATACAAAGATGTGTAAAAAAATAATACGAAACAAGAAAAATGTAAAATATTATTTTACTATGTGTAAAATAATTTAACTCGAAATAATTAGTACCGGAATACCAGCTCAGAAATAACCGGCCGGTGATCGCTCAAATCAATATTTGGATTTGAATAAGAAACGCTCTTAAACTCCTTTGAATGAAGGATGTAATCTATTCTTAACAATCCGCCCATTCCCCGGAATGTGCCTCCGAGCCAGGAGCCGGCCTCCCGGAAACCATCTGTAAGATTTTCCCCTTTTATTTTTGAGAATGTATATGAAGTTGGTATATCGTTAAAGTCTCCGCAAACAATTACCGGAATAGTTGTAGTATCTATTATTGCCCTGACAACGTCGGCCTGATGTGCCCGGATTACTGAGTTTCTCTGTAGAAATTCAATTTTTCGGGATACATCTGAATTGAGATTCTTTATATAGTTTGTGGTTTGAAGATGGTTGTTAATTATTCTTATAACTCTGCTGCTATCTATCTTGATATCAGCCCATATTAATCCGTTTCCGGTATCTTCAAAATTAATTTTTTTTGCCCGTATTATTGGGTAGCGGCTAAAAATTGCCATTCCAATTTCATCTTTATCCGGCTCTTTAATATAGTTATAAGGAAGAAAGTCAAACGATCCAATTAGCTCAGCAGAGTTAAGGAAGTATGGCACTTTATACTCCTGAAAACAAATGACACTTAAATTCCTGGACTTAACAAATTCGGACACCCTGCTAACGGAAGTCTGATCATTAATATATTTAAATTCATGAATGTTATAAGATGCAATATTAACAGATAATTTTTTATCTGAAATTAAACCGGACTTATCAGATCTGAACTGAATGTTACTTAATATGGAGTCATAATTAATGCTCAAAGCCAGAAGAGGAATTAAAACGACAAAACTCTTACGGACAGACCAGTATATTGTGAGAAACAGAGACGAAAAAATTATTGCAGGCAAAATGAGTCCTATTAGACTTACGTAACTACCGGGTTCGGGCCGTGAAGGACCAGAAATAGCTGTTGTTATTGATAAAATAAATACTATAAATGAAGCAACAGCCATAAAAAAGTCTGTCAAAAATAGTATCCGGATTTTATTCATAGTTACATATTATAAGTACAAATTTATCATGGATTATTTAACTGCCAAATTGTTTTTGTATTAGTTCATATTTGAGAACGTAAATATTTTAACAGAAACAGGTAATTGTCGACACTTTTTTATATTTTTACACATTAATATTAGAGGGATTGTATAAAATCAAAAGCTACCGTGAAAAAGAAAGTACTAATTGTAGATGACAAGCAGACAATTGCCAAAATAATTCAAGTCTATATTTCAGATATGTTTGAATGCATTTACTTTGATGACCCGATTAAATCTATTGCCTGGCTGCAGGAAGGTAACCTTCCGGACTTAATTATTTCTGATATTAATATGCCAAATATGAGTGGGGTTGAATTCCTGGATTACATAAAAAAGAACGAACTTTTCAAAGCCATTCCATTTGTAATTCTCTCCGGAGAGGATAGTACTACTCAAAAAATTGAACTTTTAGAAAAGGGTGCAGATGATTATATATCGAAACCGTTTAATCCAATGGAGTTGAAAGTACGCCTAAAAAAAATTATTGAGTGATAGTATTCGTCATATACGTCGGAGAAAATGAGATGTATATATCTCATTTCAGCAGGCTTTTAAATGGCGAGCTTGAAGTTTCAAACGACCTGTCCATGCTTTCAGAGATTTTCAGAAAGAACTTAAATTCACTACCGGTTATGGTCCTTTTTGAAAAATCTAAAATGGAGCACGATATTCAAAAAATAAAATTTATTAAACAGGAATTGCCACTTGCATACATTGTGCTTGTAACACCGGGGATAGGGAAAAATGAAATACCGCATTATCAGGCCGCCGGATTAAAAGATACAATTTCTCCAAACGTAAGTGAAACGAGGCTAAAGAACGGGCTGGAATTTATTGCAAAAAATCAGATGCTTATTGCTGACTCAACACACGAGCATCTTCCTTTGGGGACATATGAGATTCCGATATGGAAAAGAAGTTTTGACATTTTGTTTTCACTTGCGGCGATTGTTATTCTTTCCCCTATACTTATTGTTGTTGCCGCAATGATTAGAATTGAGAGCCCCGGGCCTGTTATATATAAATCGAAAAGAGTCGGAAGCAATTATGAAATTTTTGATTTTTATAAATTCCGCTCAATGTATAAAGATGCAGACAAGCGACTCAAAGAATTTTTAAGCCTCAATCAGTACAAAGAACTGGACCCTTTATTTTATGACTATTCAGATGAGATTACTCATATTCCTGTTGTAGAATCATCTCTTGCAGACAACTCCTTTGTGTCGGACAACTCATTTGTTTCCGATGACGAAGTAATATCGGAGAAAGAATTTCTTAGGGAAAAAGGTAACAGGCAGAGAAATAATTTTATTAAATATGAGAATGACCCCCGCATTACAAAAATGGGGAAGTTTATAAGAAAATACAGTATAGATGAAGTTCCCCAGTTAATTAACATTCTGATGGGGGATATGTCTATTGTAGGCAACAGACCTTTGCCTCTTTATGAAGCAGAACAACTAACTTCGGACCAATATATCGATAGGTTTTTGGGACCTGCAGGGTTAACAGGATTATGGCAAGTGGAGAAGAGGGGAGATTCAGGTAAACTATCGCCCGAAGAACGAAAACAGCTTGATATATACTATGCTAAAAATTATTCTTTTTGGATGGATGTAAAAATAGTTTTCAGGACTTTTACGGCATTTATTCAGAAAGAGAATGTATAATTAGATAAATTATGAAACGATATTTCATATTGCTAATATTATTTTTCGCTTTTGGAGGAAACCTGTCTGCTCAGGTATCGGCCAGAGAAATGGTAGAATTAAGACTACCCCCTTTAGACACTTTGTTTAAAGGAGCAATGAATAGTTCAATGGTCCAGTTTTATAATTTACGGATGGAGGGCCAGGAGCTTGCTCTTAAAACAGAAAAAAAGAAATGGCTTGAATATTTTAGCCTTTTCGGGTCTTATCAATATGGCATAATGGGAGTTAACTCATACACAAACTTGGGAACCGACTATCCGTTGATATATCAGAATTCGGGAGCAAGCCAAATATGGTATAATGCCGGTGCTTCAATAGCGATACCTCTTGATAGGATATTTGACCGCGGAAACAGAATCAAAATGCAGCAGTTAAAGATTCAGGAGACGCTCAAAGAGAGAGAAATGTGGTATGACGACCAAAGACAAAAAATTACGGAGTTGTATTATAGAGCACAGGAAATGCTTAACACTCTTAAATATGTAATTGAACAGTGCTCAATGGCAGATGCTCAGTTGGAAACAGCTCAAAGAGACTATATTATGGGGAAATTAAATGCTCAGGAACTAAATTCTGCTAAAGGGACTCAGGTTCAGTCTTATATTCAAATGGAAAAAGTTTTGTCGGAACTTAATAAATCACTGAAGGGCTTGGAAATAGTATCTAAAATTAAAATTCTGAACAAATAAATGGATATTCTGTCTCAAATAGTCAAGTTGTTATACAGAAATAAGTACTGGTTGGTTATTCTGCCCATACTTGCTACAATTTTTGCAATATTCCAGACAAAAAATTTGACTCGGGTATATGAGGTAAACACTACTATTTATACAGGAATTGCATCTGGTTTTACAATCGAATCGGGATTGGAGAGCGGAAGGGTGGACTGGAGCACAGTGAATAACGGGATGGACAATCTCATAAGTATAATAAAGTCTAAGAGTACGTTAAGAAACGTATCATTAAGACTTTACGTACAGCACATGATATACGGTGACTCATTAAAGGACAATAATTATATTCAGGCAAATAATTTCAGGAATCTTGTAAGAATCACGCCTAAGGAGGTTAGAGCGCTTATTGACAAATCTTCTGAAGAAAAAACAATCCAGAACCTTAATGAATATGAGAAAGCGACTCCTACAAATTTTGTGTATGGTCTCTTCAATTGGAATCACCCCCACTATAGCTATACTGCACTTAGCAACATAGAAGTGAGCCGTCTCTATAACAGCGACATGCTGGAGATTAAATATGCTTCAAATGACCCTGGTGTTGCATATAATACACTTGTAATTCTCAATGATGAATTTCCGAAGCAATACAGGCTTCTTAGATTTGGAGAAACAAATGATGTCGTAGAATATTTTAGAAATGAACTGGCAAGGCTCACTTCAAAATTAAGATATTCAGAAGATTCCCTTACTCAATATTCTATCGACAAAAAAGTCATTAATTACAGTGAACAAACCAAGCAGGTAACAGCTCTTTCGAAGGACTATGAGATAATGTATTATCAGATATTACTCAAGTATACAAGCTCAACCACGATGGTTGCCGAGTTGGAAAAAAGGATTTCTGAACAAGCAAAATCTATTGAAAAGAATGGCATTTTTCTTAAAAAACTGGATGAGATATCTCAAATGAGTACACAGATTGTAAGACTCGAAGCATTCCAGAAAGACTCTTCGGCAACTTATAACAATACATTAAAAGCATATAAGGATAAACTCAGGTTGGCGGAAAATGATATAAAAGCATATTCATCTGCCATTTACGATCAAAAATATACTAAAGAGGGTGTCGCTTCAAGTTCTTTTGTAGATGAGTGGATTGCCGAACTTATAGAACGGGAAAAATCGACGGCAGAACTCAAGGTAATGGAAGAAATCCGAAAGAGCCTTGACCAGCAATATGTTTATTACTCTCCTATCGGATCTACTCTTAAGAGAATTGAACGTAATATCAGTTTTACGGAACAATCATATCTGAGCGTCTTACAGAGTTTAAATACGGCATTGTTAAGACAGAAGACTCTGCAGATGAACTCTGCTAACCTCAAGCCTATAAATCAACCGCTTTTTCCTGTTGCTCCTATGCCTACAGCGAGAAAAATGATTGTTTTGGCAACACTTATAGGTACTTTCGTATTTATCCTCTCATTCCTTATCCTTCTTGAAATATTTGACAAGACAGTAAGAGATAAACAAAGAGCAGAAAGATTGATACCGGCCAAAGTTCTCGGGGCATTCCCAAGGAAAAACAGATTCAGATACAGGTCATACAGGAAGGAATACGAAAGGATTGCTACAAATTATATGGCAAATTCAATAATTCCGTATTTGAATCCTAAAGAAAAACCGGATATAATTAACTTTATAAGCACCGATGACGGTACCGGAAAATCGAAGTTAATAGAACACCTGAGCAATTATTGGAGCGAAAGAGGGCTCATTGTGAGAGTAATGTCCTGGCATGATGATAATTTCGGAGATTCCAGAGATTTCCTTCTTTCAAATAATCTATATGACTTTTTTGATTACGATAATGAGGATATAATCCTGGTTGAACACCGTTCGATATTAAAATCGGCAATACCTGCCGGACTTCTTAAAGAAGCATCATTGAATCTGGTTGTTGTGAGAGCAGATAAAGTTTGGCGGGATATAGATAAAATTGCGTTTGACAGGCTAAAAATTCAGGCTCATAATACTCCGGTTTTGCTTTACCTTAACCAAGCATCCAGAGATGTTACTGAAAGTTTCCTTGGACTAATGCCTCCTTATTCAAAACTGAGGACATTCGTTTATAAAATGATTCAATTTGGCTTAACATCAAAGTAAAGGAGTTCTGTGGATATTGGAAAACTTATTGTCGATAATGCAAACAAGCCTCTGGTATATGCGTTCCTGATACTGGCAGTATACGCAATCACGTTCATTACACTCAGGTTCGGCTTCGTTTTTGGGCTTGCTGTTTCCTTTGCTCCTTTAGTGATTCTTTATCTTATACTCATAATCAATAATCCATACTGGGGTTTCTTTGCCATATTTATTTTAAATTACTATGTATCAGGCCTATCCAGATACATTAAAGCAATATCTCCCGGGATATTAATGGATGTACTTCTTGTAGTCACTATTATATCACTGATTTTTCAGGTTTTTAAAAGCGATACGAAATATCACTGGGAAAGAGCGAATAACTCTCTGGTTGTTCTGGCGTTCATTTGGTTTCTGTATTGTGTTCTGGAACTTCTGAATCCGGGTTCTTCACCGGTTGGATGGATAACCTCGGTCAGAGGAATAGGTGTATACTTTTTAGTAATTGTTGTAATTACTTCAATAATTATGAAAAGGTACAGGGACTTCAAAATACTTTTGATTACCTGGGCAATCTTGTCCTTAACCGCAGTATTAAAAGCTTTAATACAAAAATATTTTGGTTTTGATGCATGGGAATCGAGGTGGCTGTATCTCGAAGGCGGGATGGCAACCCATATTATATATTCCGGAGTCAGATACTTCTCGTTCTATACAGACGCAGCAAACTTTGGGACAGGAATAGCATTTTCGGGAATAGTCTTTGCTATTACATCTGTTTACATCAAGGGACTACGGCTCAAAATATTTTTTTTCCTGACATTCCTTGCCTGTATGTATGCAATGTTGATTTCAGGAACAAGAGGGTCAATTGCCGTCCCTTTTGTGGGGTTTACACTATTCGCATTTCTATCCAGGAAAACAAGAATAATGATTTCTTCCGCGGTTATTGTAATAACTGCATATCTGTTATTAAATTTTACCAGTTACGGAAACGGAATTTCGTATATACGAAGGCTACGCTCGGCTTTTAATATTGAAGATGCATCCTTTCAGGTTCGGATAGAAAATCAGAAGAAATTAAAAGTATATTTAGCCGACAAACCTATCGGAGCCGGAATCGGAATGAGCCGGGGGAGCGCAAAAACCTACCGGCCCGATCCATATCTGGCGAAAATTCCAAACGACTCGTGGTATGTTATGATTTGGGTTGAAACAGGTATAATTGGTTTGATACTTCATGTCTTTATACTTCTTTATATCGTTTCATATGGGGCTTATATTGTTTATTTCCGCCTGAAAGACAATGAACTCAGAGGCCTGGTCACGGCACTTATATGTGGACTCTCGGGAGTATATGTTGCTTCCTACAGCCTTGAAATTATGGGACAGTTTCCTACCGGATTTATCTTGTATATAAGTATGACCCTTATTTTTATTAGTCCAAAATTCGATGAAGAGATTGAGGAGACGAAAAAAGTAAATGATAAGAAGTATGAAATTACTACCTGATATTTCTTTCGTTATTTTAAACTATAACGGAATAGAGGACACAAGAGAACTGCTGATAAGTATTAAAAAAAATCTGCAGGATATTCTTTATGAAGTAATAGTTGTTGATAATGGCTCAAAAGCAGATGAGTATTCAGAACTTAAAAATGAGTTTCAGGAATATATAATTTTGAAAAATCAGACAAACCTTGGGTTTGCAGGAGGAAATAATGTCGGAATAAAAGCAAGCACCGGGCGATATATAATGCTGATTAACAATGATACATTATTAACGGATTCTTCTATAAGCCAGCTTGTAAAAAATATGGATGAACACCCCGAAATAGGTGCCATATCTCCAAAAATTCATTTTTTCTCGCCTTCGGGAGTTATTCAATATGCAGGATATACAAGATTATCCAGATTTACTTTAAGGAATAAAGGCATTGGATTTGGAGAAACAGACAGAGGTCAGTATGACGTATACGGGCGTACGGAATCGTTACATGGAGCAGCAATGATGATTCGCAGAGTGATAATAAGTAAGACTGGGTTAATGCCGGAGGATTATTTTCTATATTATGAGGAACTGGACTGGAGCGAGATGATAAAAAAGGCCGGATTTGAAATATGGTTTGACCCGAGTGCTGTAATCGTTCACAAGGAAAGTAGGAGTACAGGAAGAAATAGTCCTTTAAAAAAGTACTATATGGTACGAAACAGACTTATATTTGCTAAAAGGAACAGAAGAGGATTAACCAGAATATTTGCCATCCTCTATCAGCTAACCATTGCTGATATCAGAGAATTAATCGGATCTCTTTTAGTTGGCAGGGTTGACTTAGCTATTGCAACCATTCATGGTGTAATGGATTTTTTCTTTAACAATAAGAATTATTCTAAATAATCAATTAATGGAAAACCTGCTTATTATTACTGACAAAATATTCTTCGGTATAATTGCTATTTCGGTTATATATGCTTTTGCATTTGCTTTTTTTTCTGTTTTAGGCAAGAAAAAACGATATCCTCTTGCAAAAAAACAAGAAAGATTTTTGGTTCTGATTCCAGCTTATAAAGAAGATAGGGTTATTATTCAGACGGTTGAATCGATACTTGATCAGGAATATCCGGAAAACAGAATGGATATTGTTGTTATTTCGGACAAAATGGAAAATGCAACTAACCTGATTTTATCTGAGATGCCTGTAATTCTTATGGAAATTAATCCAGAACAAAGTTCAAAGGCATATGCAATGAATTATGCGATTGAAAATATGGCTGATAAGAATTATGACGTAGTCGTTATCTTAGATGCTGATAATATTGTTGCAAGCAAATTCATTTCAGATATAAACGATGCTTTTTATTCAGGAGCTACTGCTGTACAAACTCACAGAACAGCTAAGAACCTGGATAACGACATGGCAATTCTTGATGCGATTAGTGAGGAGATTAATAACTCAATCTTTAGAAGAGGGCATGTAAAAGTAGGATTGTCTTCTGCTTTGATTGGTTCGGGAATAGCATTAGAATACAAATGGTTTAGTGAAAATGTTAGTAAACTTAGTACAGCCGGCGAAGACAAAGAAATGGAAATTCTTCTTCTCAGGGAGGGTATTTTTATAGATTTTCTTGACTATGTTTTTGTTTATGACGAAAAGGTAAAAAAAGAGGAGATATTCTATAACCAACGAAGAAGGTGGCTCTCTTCTCAATTTTATTCTTTGTATTCAGGGCTGAAATATTTACCTAAAGCACTTTTTAACTTAAATCTGGATTATCTCGATAAAATTTTTCAGTGGATGTTGCTTCCCAAAATTATATTGCTTGGAATTATTTCAGTAATAATTGTTATTACAACTTTTATAAGCATAGAACTCTCTTTCAAATGGTGGGCTCTATTCCTTTTGCTAATGACGTCATTTGTATTAGCGTTGCCTGGCTTTCTCATTACAGCAAAAAATATTGGAGTAATAAAAAAGCTGCCACTGCTATTTTTATTGATGTTTATTAATTTGTTCAGAACAAAAGGTGCAAATGGTAAATTTATTCATACTCCAAAAGGATAAAAAATGAAAATTGCAATTGAAGCTCAGAGAATATTTCGTGATAATAAACACGGGATGGATTTTGTTGCTTTGGAATGTATCCGGGAGCTTCAGAAAATAGACAAAGTAAATGAGTATTATATTCTGGTCGGCGGTGGACCGGATCGTGGAGTTCTTTCTGAAACGCCAAATTTTCACATAATTGAAATTAAAGTTCCTTCATATCCACTCTGGGAACAAATAGGGATACCTATAGCAATCAATAAAATTAAGCCAGATTTGCTCCATTGTACAAGCAACACAGCTCCTTTTTGTATTAACACCCCTCTACTGCTCACATTGCACGATATAATATTTCTTGAAAAAAGAAAAACCATAAGCAAATCCGTATATCAGAATCTTGGATGGTATTACAGAAAACTTGTAGTTCCAAGGGCAATCAGGAATAGTGAAAGAATTATAACTGTATCTGATTTTGAAGCAAAAAGGATAAAAGACAGGTTGGACCTTCCGGATAGTAAAATATCATATATCTATAACGGATTTGGCAAGCATTTTCACAAAATCGGAGACCATTGCGGGGTTACTTCAAAATATATATCTGCAAAAAATTATTTTTTCTTCCTGGGGAACACTGATCCTAAGAAAAACACAGAAAATGTACTAAAAGCATACGGGATATATTTGGAAAAATCGTTATGTAAAGCACCCTTACTTATAGCAGATTTAAAGGAATCCCATATTGACTCCATATTGATGAAGTTAAACCTCCGGCACATTAAAAGCAATATGGTCATTTGTGATTATATACCTAATAAGGATCTTCCATATATTTTTTCCGGCGCATTGCTATTCCTTTATCCTTCTTTGAGAGAGAGCTTTGGCATCCCGATACTTGAGTCTATGGCCTGCGGTACACCGGTGATTACGTCAAATACATCTGCAATGCCCGAGATTGCCGGAGATGCTGCATTGCTGGTCGATCCGTATAGTCCGGAATCAATCGCAGAAGGAATACTTAAAATTGAGACAGACGAAAACTTGCGGAAAGAACTTATTAATTCCGGAAATGAAAGAATAAAGCTTTTTTCCTGGGAAAAAACTGCAACAGAACTGTTGAAAATTTATAAAAACATTGTTAATCATGAAATGGTATAAAAAATATCTTTCTGTCTTCGAAAAGCCATTCAGTAATGCACCATCGGAGATAGTCAATGAGGTAAAACAGAACCTTTCAAAAATTAAAAGTGATACTCCTGTTGCTTCAGTTGTTGTAATTGCATATAACGAAGAGAAGAGATTACTGAGCTGCCTCTGGTCACTGAGTGATTCAAAATGTAAATATCCTATAGAAATTATTGGGGTAAACAACAATTCGACTGACAGGACTGCAGATGTATATGATGCTGTTGGGCTAAAATATTACTTTGAGGAGAAGAAAAGTGCCGGATATGCCAGGAACAGAGGGCTGTATGAGGCGAAGGGGAAATACTATATCTGTATAGATGCCGATACGATGTATCCGCCGAAATACATTGAAACAATGATTGAAAGGCTTAAAAAACCGGGTGTTGTTGCGGCATGTTCATTATGGAGCTATGCTCCGAGCAAGGAGTTTCCAAGGTTCTGGATGACTATTTACGAGTTTTTCAGGGATGTTCATCTTTTCGTGCTTTCATTCAAGAGTCCGGAATATTGTATAAGAGGGATGGTCTTTGCCCATGTGACCGACCTGGCCAGGGCAGATGGTTATAGAGTTGACATCAAAAGAGGAGAAGACGGAACAATGGCTTTTGGACTTAAAAAGCATGGAAAGATAAGTTTTGTAAGGAATAGAAAAGCAAGGGTTGTAACGTCTACTGCTACGTTAAAGGCCGATGGTTCCTTAATAAATGCTTTTTGGGAAAGAGTAAAGGGAGCTTTAAAAGGATCGCGGAAATATTTCAGAAAGAACAAAGGTGTTGTAAAAGATCATCCGTCGAACCTTATTGATAAGGATTGAAATTAATTATATATAGCCATTTATGTCTCTGCAGGAAAAAACGTTTAAAGGAATAATCTGGAGTTTTGTCGACAACTTTGCAAGTCAGGGTGTTGAATTTATTGTCGGGATTATTCTTGCGCGCATACTTACTCCTCATGAGTTTGGCCTGATAGGTATGCTGACTGTTTTTATCGCCATAAGCCAGACTTTCATAGATAGTGGCTTCACTAATGCGTTGATAAGAAAAAGCAACTGCACCCAAAAAGACTATTCAACGGTATTCTTTTTCAATATATCAGTTTCACTGTTTCTATACTTTGTCCTGTTTGCTTCGTCCGAAGCAATTGGTTCTTTTTTCAAAGAGCCTCAATTGGGAATTCTGTTGAAAGTTCTGGGTTTATGTCTTGTTTTTGGCTCAATCTCAATGATTCAGAAGACAATTCTAACCAAAGAGATAAACTTCAAACAGCAAACTAAGATTTCACTGTTTTCATCGGTAATATCCGGTGCAATAGGAATTCTAATGGCATTAAACGGATACGGAGTCTGGAGTCTGGTCGGCAGAGCTTTAATATCCCTTATATTAAGTTCGATACTTTTCTGGATAAGCAGCAAATGGAGACCTTCGTTTATTTTCAGCAAAAGCTCATTTAAGGAACTTTTTGGATTTGGCAGCAAGTTGTTGGTAAGCGGGCTTATTGATACTATTTACAATAATATATATTACCTGATTATCGGAAAATATTTCTCAACAAAAGAACTTGGTTTGTATACAAGAGCAGATCAGTTCAAGAATATTTTTTCGCAAAATATAACCAGTGTAATACAACGAGTGTCATTTCCAACTTTATCATTAATTAAAGAGGACCCGGACAGGTTAAGGGAGAGTTATCAAAAACTCTTGAGAAGCACGATGTTCATTACCTTTTCATTGATGTTTTCGATGGCAGCAATGTCTAAGTCAATGATATTTACCCTTGTTGGCGAAAAATGGCTTCCGGCGGCACCTTACCTCGAGCTACTTTGCTTTGTCGGGATTTTTTATCCCCTGAATTCCCTTAATCTTAATATATTAAATGTGAAGGGGCGTTCAGATCTTTTCTTAAGACTGGAAATTATCAAGAAGATTATTTTTATCCCGGTAATAGTAATTGGAGTCTTCTATGGTATTAAAGCACTTATACTGGGTATGATATTCAATTCGCTTGTGGCATATTTTATTAACAGTTATTATTCCGGAAGACTTATAGGATATTCTGTCTTTCGCCAGATAACCGATATAAAACCATCATTTTTAATAGGTATGGTTGTCGGGGCACTATTATATATTGAGTCTTTAATTATTCCGGGCAATCTGTATATAATTTTTATTATCCAATGTATCTCGGCACCTCTCTTTATTTTGATTTTCTCGGAGATAACACAATTCAAAGACTATCTTTTTCTAAAAAAGATTATATTTGATTATATATTTAAAAATGATGACAGAGAAAGATAATATCTATGTTACCCAACCGGCAATGCCTCCATTGGATGAATTTCTTGAGTCTCTCACAGAAATATGGGGGAATAAAATAATCACAAATAATGGTCCTTTCCATATTCAGTTTGAGAAAGCTTTGGCGGAGTATCTCGGCGTAAATTACATCTCTCTCTTTTCCAATGGTACGCTAGCCTTGATTACTGCATTACAGGCACTCAGAATAACAGGAGAGGTAATTACGACGCCATTCAGTTTTGTGGCAACAACTCACTCTCTCTGGTGGAATAATATTAAGCCTGTGTTTGTTGATGTTGAACCGGATTATTTCACATTAGATCCTGAAAAAGTTGAAGCTGCCATTACACCGCAGACTACTGCAATCATGCCGGTACACGTTTATGGAAATCCTTGCAAGATGGATAGATTGCAGGAAATTGCAGATACCTACGGGTTAAAAATAATTTATGATGCGGCACATGCTTTTGGGGTTAAACAAAACGGAAGTTCGGTTCTTAATTGCGGGAACCTGTCAATATTAAGTTTTCATGCCACCAAAGTTTTTAATACGATTGAAGGAGGAGCTATCATTTGCCCGGATGAAAAATCAAAGAAAAGGATTGATTACCTCAAAAACTTTGGATTTGCAGGAGAAACAACAGTAATAGAGCCCGGAATCAATGCAAAAATGAATGAAATTCAAGCCGCATACGGGTTAATTCAGTTAAAATACGTAGATCAATACATACAGCAGAGAAAAGAAATTGTTGATTTATATAGAAAAAACCTTGCCGGAGTAGATGGAATTGATTTTATGGATGATATCCCGGGAGTTCATCATAATTATGCATATTTCCCAATTATCGTGGATACAATTAAGTACGGTAAATCGAGAGATGAGCTTTATGAGATATTAAAAGAGCACAACATATTCGGACGCAGATACTTCTATCCGTTAATAAGTCAGTTCCCCACATATAGGGGATTGCCGTCTTCAAGTCAAACCAATCTTCCGGTTGCCACAAAGATTGCAAGTGAGGTTCTGTGTCTTCCCATATATCCACATCTCCCTCATTCGGATATTGATAGAATATGTTCAATAATCAGCAAATAATTAAAAAATCATGAATTCATTTTACAGTAAAAATGAACTTGATAAAATTGGGTTTAGCAAAGTAGGGGATAATGTACTTATTAGCCGCTTTGCCAGATTTTACGGCCCCGAAAAGATGCAGATAGGGAGCAATGTCCGGATAGACGATTTTTGTATACTCTCAGGCGATATTATACTTCACGATTTTATTCACATTTCTGCTTTTTGCGCCCTGTATGGAAAATTCGGGATAGAAATTGACGACTATTCCGGACTCTCTCCCAGGTGCACTGTCTTTAGTGCAACTGATGACTTTTCAGGAGACTTTCTTGTAGGACCAATGGTTAACTCCGGCTTAACGAATGTTAAAGGCGGGAAAGTTATGATAAATAAGTACTCTCAGGTTGGTGCCGGAAGTGTTGTGCTGCCAGGTATTACTGTTAGGGAAGGAGTCGCTGTGGGAGCTATGTCACTTGTAAACAAAACACTTGATGAGTGGTCTGTATTTGCAGGAATTCCCTGCAAGTTTGTCAAAAAAAGAACTAAAAAATTGCTTGAGCTAATCTAAAAATTCTAAAAAAGTGATTGAATCAGACGGGTTATTGCTGCACATTACAGAAGATGAGAAGTTTATTGATTATGTGATTGATGTGTTTGAGTCGGTCTATCCAAACCGGAATGTCTATTTTGTCGCTTTAAAGGAAAACGAAGAAGAATTAAAACTTGTACATTCACAAAACCCCAATATCGTTAAGGGCAAAATTGATTCGGATGAGTTTAAGGATTTGATAAAATCGATAAACAGGTTTAAGGGGGTAATCATTCATAATCTTATTACTGAGTTTAAGCAGGAAGTAATACTTGATGCCGGCCCGGGTGTATATTTTCACTGGATGGCCTGGGGTGCAGATTTGTACTCAATTCCGGTATTGTCCAGAAATGTTATTCTGGAGGAAACGCAGAAATTTTTAAATTCATGCAGAAGCTATAAAGAACGATTGGCCGGTGAGATGTATAATAATTATCCGGCAGTTTTCAACCTGCTTTATCCTTTCTTCTATGCAGAGAAATCGCCATTATTAATAAGAATGAAGTGTTACCGGAAAATACGAAGCGTTTCCACTGTCACACCCATAGAATATTCGTATGTTAAAAAATACATTTCAAATAAAATAAAATATCTGCCCTTCAAGTATATTACAATAGATCAATTTTATTCCGAAAACGAGGCAGATGTTTGTACAGATAATAATTTTCTTATTGGAAATTCCGCCACATATGAGAATAATCATGTAGATACGTTTCTTTTACTGCAGAGATGTAATCTTGAAGATAAACTACTCTACTGCCCTCTGTCATACGGCGATAAAAAATACAGAGACTTCGTTGTATCTAAAGGGGGTGAGATATTTGGAAAGAAGTTTGTCCCGCTGACCGAGTTTTTGCCGCTTAAAGATTACAATACCTTTTTGCTCACTTGCGGAAATTTAATAATGAACAATATACGGCAACAGGGGATGGGTAATGTAATTATGTCTTTATGGAAGGGTGCAAGAGTC
>JAGDMC010000084.1 GCA_017860395.1 Bacteroidota bacterium
ATGACGCCAATAGGGATTATGCACAAACTATCCGATTGCTTTACTGCAAGCGAAAAATCCGAAGAGGTGAGTTCTTCCCATGCAACCGGCAATTTTTGAAAAGACTGTGCGTTCTGGGCGCAAAGCGGTACTGCAAGAAGAAAAAACAGAATTGTAGGAAAATGAAGTTTTAAAACAGATTTCATATATTATTTCCAATTAAAGTTTAGTATTGCTTAATGTGAACACATCAAATTTAGAATTAAAAATTAATAACTAAATTTGCTTGTCAAAATTTCAATTTAAATTGAAAAAAAACAGACTTTTCGGCTTTAGTAAAAATATCTTTTTTACCGGTCTCACAAGTTTCCTTACAGATACGTCTGCCAAAATGGTATATTCTGTTATGCCAATGTTTTTGCTCTCGATTGGCGCATCAAAGACAAGCCTTTCTTTAATTGAAGGTATTGCAGAAAGTACGGCATCTCTCATTAAAACATTATCGGGTTTCTGGAGCGACAAAATCGGGAAAAACAAACCTTTTTTACTGCTCGGCTATGGTTTGTCTGCTTTGATAATGCCTCTTTATGCTTTTGTAGTTTCTCCGCTTCAGGTACTGGTGCTGCGTTTCGTGGAAAGGGGGGGAAAAGGAATAAGAACCGCACCTAGAGATTCTCTGATTGCCGGATCAGTTATAAATGGCGAAACAGGGAGGAGCTTTGGCCTTCAGAAAGCGATGGACAACAGCGGAGCAATTCTTGGACCGCTCATAGCATTTGCATTGCTTGCCATTTTCCCGGGAAATTACAAGATTATTTTTCTGCTTTCCGGTATCCCTGCGGTCCTTGGAATATTAGTAATAATCTTTGGAATAAAAGAGGCAAAAAAGAATAATACCACACTTTTAAAAAAATTCAGATTAAAGGACTTCTCTCCAAAATTCTATCTTTTTCTTGCCATTGTTTTTATTTTTACTCTGGGGAATTCAACCGACGCGCTTCTTTTGGTAAAAGCCAATGAAGTAGGAGTTAAAGTGGCTTTTATCCCGCTGGTATATCTCATAACAAGCGTTGTATCTGTTCTGTTGTCCATCCCGATAGGAGTTCTTTCGGATAAAATTGGAAAAGAGAAGGTACTTATCGTTGGCTATATTATTTATGCAATTGTCTATTTTGGATTCGGCGCAACAACAAGCGTAATGACGATAGTATCCCTGTTTGCCCTTTACGGATTGTATTCTGCTGCTACAGACGGAATTCAAAAGGCTTTTGTTTCCGACATGGTGGACAGCAATAAAAAAGGAACAGGACTTGGCTTGTACAATGCACTTTTAGGAATCACTCTTCTTCCTGCCAGTCTCATTGCCGGAATACTCTATGACAAGGTAAATTCAAGCGTCCCTTTCTATTTTGGGGCTTCAACGGCTGTTGTTTCGGCAATTCTGATGTTCTTCTTATGCCGCAAAGGTCATAAATAAACATTTTAGTACCAGCCCTGTTTATAATTCGGAAATTATTATTAAATTAACATTGTTAAAAGAAGGTATTGATAATTAATTTAGAATACCTTATGAATAAAAAAAATTCCAATATAGTCAAAAGGGTCGCTTTAGCGCTTTTGTCATCTGTTATAGCTGGCGAAGTGCTCATTATGCTTGTTGTGGATAAGTTTGACATTCGGGAATTTTGGATCGAAGCAGTCATTGACTCTGTGCTGCTCACAATAATCATTATTCCTGCTATCTTTTATATTGTTTTATTGCCATTAAGAAAACAGATTGTCTTGCGCATAGCGGCAGAAAAGGCACTTAAAAGCAGCGAAACTCATATCCGGACTCTTGTGCAGACTATACCGGATTTGATATGGCTTAAAGATTACAATGGTGTATATATTACCTGCAACAAACAATTTGAAAAATTTTTCGGAGCAAAAGAGGCCGAAATAATTGGAAAGACTGATTATGATTTTGTAGATAAAGAACTTGCCGATTCTTTCCGGATGAACGACAAAAAAGCCATGGAGGCTTGCGGGCCATCAATGAATGAAGAGTGGATAACGTTTGCCGATGGAGGTGAAAGGGTACTTCTCGAGACAATCAAAGTCCCTATGACGGATGACGAAGGAAATCTGATAGGAGTATTGGGAATCAGCAGGAATATAACACAAAGGAAACTTGCCGAAGATGAGATAAAGCTGAAAAATGAACAGCTTTTGCTTTCACAGGAGGACAGGGAGAAGATGTTTTCGATTATTGTTCATGACCTGAAAACGCCATTTAACAGTTTCCTGGGAATGACCCAATTGCTAAGTGAAGAACTGCATAGTTTTACTCAGGATGAAATTCAGGAAATGGCAGCCAGTATGAAAACTTCGGCAGAAAGTCTGTACGCACTTCTGGAGAACCTTTTGCTTTGGGCAAAAAACAAAAGAGGAATGATTCCTTTTAATCCAGCTTTGATAGAGTTGCTTCCGGTTGTAAGAGAGGGAGCAGGCATGATGGAGGAACCGGCTAAAAACAAGGACATCACAATAGAAATAGACATTGACGAAAATATTGTAGTTCTGGCCGACAACAACATACTCCAGACCATAATCCGCAATCTGGTTTCCAATGCGGTTAAGTTTACACTGCACGGAGGGCATGTAATAGTAAAAGCGAAAAACAAAGATGATTCAACCGTGGAAATTTCTATCGAAGATACCGGCATAGGTATGAACCGGGATATTCTGGATAATCTTTTCAAGCCTGTTCCACGGACCGGCAGAAAAGGGACAGAGGGAGAGTCAAGCAGTGGCCTGGGATTAATTGTGTGCAACGATTTTGTTAAGATGCTTGGAGGAAAACTGGAAGTTGAAAGTGAGCAGGGAAGGGGCTCCCGCTTCTTTTTTTCTCTTCCGGTGCATTAATAATTGTCATTACTTCTTCAATAAATTTGATAAGAATGTTCAAAGTGTAGTTATTTGGCACTATCTTTGACCAAAAATATTGAATGAGTAATTTTTCTATTGGAAACCTGAATTTATCTGTACCAATTGTTCAGGGCGGAATGGGTGTAGGGATTTCACTGTCCGGTTTAGCATCGGCGGTAGCGAATGAAGGCGGAGTAGGTGTAATTTCATGTGCGGGTCTTGGACTTCTTTACCGGAAATTTTCAAGCGATTATAATGAGGCCTCTATCTTAGGTCTCATGGAAGAACTTAAGTTAGCAAAAGAGAAAGCAAAAGGGGTAATAGGTGTAAATATAATGGTTGCACTCACCAACTTTGCCGATATGGTTAAAACCTCAATTTCGAGCAAAGCTGATGTAATTTTTGCAGGAGCAGGGCTGCCTTTGGATTTGCCATCTTTCCTTACAAAAGGATGTACAACCAAACTGGTTCCTATAGTGTCTTCTACAAGAGCAGCTCTTATTATTTGCGAAAAGTGGATAAAGAACTACAATTATGTTCCCGATGCAATTGTACTTGAGGGGCCAAAAGCAGGCGGGCATCTGGGTTACAAGCTGGATCAGATTACAGATGAGAAATATTCTCTCGAAGAGTTGCTTCCGGATCTTGTAAAAAACATTAAGATTGTCGAAGAACAGAACAACTGCAAGATTCCTATAATAGCAGGAGGCGGAATTTATAACGGAACCGATATGAAGAAGTTTCTCGATATGGGAGCTTCGGCTGTTCAGATTGGGTCAAAATTCGTTACGACCGATGAATGCGATGCTTCTCTTGCATTTAAAGAGACTTATATAAATTCAAAAGAGTCGGATGTTGAGATTATTAAGAGCCCTGTTGGAATGCCGGGCCGTGCAATCTTAAGCAAATTTCTGGAGAGAGTTAAAGCAGGAACTGAAGTACCAAAAGCCTGCCCTTTTCATTGCATAAAAACATGCGACTATACAAAAAGTCCGTATTGCATAATTAAGGCTCTGTATAATGCATACAAAGGTAATTTTTCAAAGGGTTACGCATTCGCGGGTAGCAATGCATTCCGTGCAGAAAAGATTATCAGCGTTAAGGAGACAATCAAGAACCTGATGGACGAATTTCGCCGCAGCTGATTTTAGCTTGTGTATTTCTGAACTTTTTCAATAAGCCTCGAATAGGTAAAAGGTTTTGCCAGATAGTCATCACAACCGGCGTCTAATGCTATTTTTTCGTCCTCTGCCATGGCATAGGCTGTAACTGCTATAATTGGCAAATCCTTGCGGAAGGACTTTATTATACTTGTTGCCTCAAATCCGTTCATTACCGGCATTTTAATATCCATTAGAACTATTGAAATATCCGGGTTGTTCCTGCAGATATCGACAGCCTCTTTTCCGTTTACTGCCTTAATAATCTTTGAAGTATATTTTCGTAGAACGGCTTCTATGTAAATACTATTGGTCTCTTCATCATCTACGGCAAGTACCACCGGAAGTTTTTCTGTTTTTTGAACAGGCTGAAATTGAATATCTTCCAAAGCTTTTGAGTCTTCCATTTTAAATGGAATAGAAAAGTAGAATGTACTCCCGCTTCCATTAACGGATTCTACCCGGATGTTGCCGCCAAGTAAATTCAGAATGCCCTTTACAATTGAAAGGCCAAGCCCGCTGCCTTGTTGCACCCTGCTTTCGTTAAGATTCTTTTGCGTGAACAGTTCAAATATCTGAATCTGGTCTTCACGGTCAATCCCGGAACCGGTGTCTTTAACGAAAAATTCAATGCTCTTTTCCTTAGTGACAAACCCAATAGAAACTTCACCTTTCTCAGTGAATTTAATTGCATTGTCCAAAAGGTGATGAATTATTATTTTAATTAAATCGAGGTCTGTTTTTAATGTAAGTTCTTTACTTCCTCCAGGAACTATAAAATTGAAATTGAGTTGCTTTGCGCTACTGAGTTCTTTGAACTTGTTCCTTGAAAACTCAATGATACTGCTGATGTTTACAGGAGCCAGATGAACTGAAAGGTTTCCCGAGACAAGCAGGGAAATATTCATGTAGTCTGTAATTGTATTAATCAGCCTGTCACTCGAAGATTTCATCAGCGCAAAATATCTCTCCTTTTCTTCTTCGGAAATACCCGGTTCTGCAAGCAAAGAACCAAATCCCAATATTCCGTTAAGCGGAGTACGGACTTCGTGGGAAATGTTGTTAAGAAATGCAGTTTTCAACAGATTGCTTTTCTCGGCCTTCTCCTTTGCTTCAATAATATTCTCCATTAAATTTTTACTCTCTGTAATGTCCAGACAGTGGCCTATATAACCTACAAAATCCCCTTTGCTGTTGTATCTTGGAGAGCCCAGGTCGTCAATCCATTTGTAATCTCCGCTGCAATGAAGGAGGCGGTATTCCATGCGAAACTTTTCTCTTTTGTCGAAAGCGCTTTCAAACGTTTCAATACACCTCTTTAAATCTTCGGGATGCACTCCTTCGGTCCAACCGTAATTTTTTTCCTGCTCAAAGGTGCGGCCTGTGAAATCGAGCCACGGCTGATTAAAGTAATCGCACTTTTTATCTAAGTTAGCCGTCCATATAAGAGCCTGTCCGGAATCGGCAAGATTTTTAAAATGGATCTGACTCTCTTCCAGTTCATGGGTTCTTTCAAAAACCAGAGTTGCCAGACGGTCTTTTTCGTCCCGCTTTTGCTCGTTGGCATGTTTTATTTTTACCATCGCCTTAATCTGGGCAGTAAGTTCAGACACATCAATAGGTTTGGAAACGAATGCCTCGGCACCAACTTCAAGTGCTTTGATCCGGATATTCTTGTCGGCGTTAATTCCTGTAATAAAAATAACAGGAATATCCTTAACCCTCTTATCTTCTTTTAATTGGCGACAAATTTCGAAACCGTCAATTTTTGGCATCAATATGTCCAGCAGAATGACATCCGGATCTTTTGCTATTGCCATTTCTATACCTTTTGGACCATCTGTTTCCGTATAAAGAGTTGCTTCCGGAAAAGCATCCTGAAGGAATGTTTTTAAAGAAATCAGATCGGCCATCATATCGTCTATAGCAAGAATCTTAGTCATAATCAAATATTGTTTTTAATTACTTAACAAATTCATTATCCATTTTTTTGTCGAACAGAGGGATGGTAAACATAAAATCGCTACCCTTTCCCGGTTCGCTCACTGCCCATATTTTTCCGCCGTGTTTATCAACAAACTCCTTGCATAAAACAAGTCCAAGCCCAGTCCCGTCCTCGTTTTCAGTTCCTTTAGTGGTGAACTGTTCGGACAGTTGCCACAAACGGCTTAAGTTTTTTTCGGAAATTCCAATGCCTTTGTCTGAAACAGATATCCTGGCAAATTCGTTTTCCTTATCAACTTGTACTTTGACATCACTCCCTCTTGGAGAGAACTTAATCGCATTGGAAATTAAATTCCGGAGTATTGTCTTTAGCATATTTGAATCGGCATACAAAGCAGTATCAGGAGAATCATCAAATTTAATGGAAATTGATTTTTTTGCAGCAACATTTTCGAGATTTGATTGAATTTCATCAAAAATATTGTTGATTA
>JAGDMC010000085.1 GCA_017860395.1 Bacteroidota bacterium
CCCTCAACATCTCCTATTGCAGTCATTGAGCCCACAACATTTGCCTTCTCACGTGATTTGTGACAGATAATCAGCGGGCATCCCAGTATTCTTGAATATGCATTTGCTCTTTTTGCTCCTCCCATATCGGGTGCGGCAATAGACATGTTTTCCAGTTTAAGGTCCCTAAGGTATGGGAGAAATATTGAACTTGCATAGATATGGTCAACAGGGAAATCAAAGAAACCCTGAATCTGATCGGCATGAAGGTCTGCTGTCATAACTCTGTCGCAACCTGCTGCATCAAGAAGATTGGCAACCATTTTAGCTCCTATCGGAACTCTTGGACGGTCCTTTCTGTCCTGACGTGCCCATCCGAAATACGGGATTACTGCAATTACCTTGTATGCCGATGCTCTGCGTGCAGCATCAATCATCAGCAGCAGTTCAAATATGTTGTCAACCGGCGGGAACGTAGACTGAACGATAAATACAGTTGCTCCCCTCACACTCTCTTCAAAGGCAGGCTGAAACTCTCCGTCGCTAAAAACAGTGACTGAAGATTTGCCAAGATCAAGTTTAAGCGAAGCTGCTATCCTTTCGGCCAAATATCTCGAGCTCCTGCAGGAAAAAATCTTTATCTGATGTTGGTGGTCCATAACTATTGTATTGTTTTTTTATCAATTATACTCCCGATATAATCCAATATCTCCTCTCTCCCTTTACCGGTTTCGGCCGAAGTAAGAAAAACAGGAGGCAACACTTCCCAGTATTCGAGAAGAATTTTGTTGTTATTTTCTACACGTTCATTAAGCGAGAATGTACCCTGCTTGTCGCATTTTGTATATATTATTGCAAAGGGAACCTCTGCTTCTCCAAGTTCTGTGAGAAACTGAAGATCAATTTTCTGAATTTCAAGTCTTGAATCAAGCAGAACAAAAAGAACCCGGAGTTCTTCCGATTCATTTATGTAATTCTGGTTTATTGCTGCAAGTTTCTCCCTGTCTGTCTTTGAAATCTTGGCATATCCGTAGCCCGGAAGGTCTACAAGATACCAGGAGTCGTTTATCAGAAAGTGGTTTACCAGTTGTGTCTTCCCGGGTGTAGAGGAAGTGTGTGCAAGTTTTCCTTGTTTACATAACGCATTAATCAAAGAGGATTTACCCACATTTGACCTGCCGATAAAAGCAAATTCCGGTAGCTTTTTAGCAGGTTTACCGGTAACATTCTGGGAACTCCCGGAGAATATCGCCTTAATTATCTTCATAGAACAGATTTTGTGCGGCAAAGGTACAATATTATGCTTATATTTGTATGAAGCGGGGCATAAAATTAGGTTGAATGAGAACAGAAAGCAGTATAACTCTTCTGGAACTGCAGGAAAAAATAAGGGATTCCATAGAAAGCAGGCTGGAAAAAAAATATTGGATAAGGGGAGAAATAAGTGAAATAAATTATCAGTCAAACGGGCACTGCTACATGGATCTCATAGACAGAAAGGCAGATGAGAGCCAGATTTCTGCAAGATGCCAGGCAATAATATGGTCCACTCTTTTCCGTATGCTCCGGCCTTTTTTCGAAAGTACCACCGGGCAGCAACTTTCTAAGGGAATGCAGGTACTTGTCCAGGCACAGGTGCAATATTCGCCGCTTTACGGGCTTTCTCTCATAATTTCTGATATTGATCCCTCATATACGGTGGGCGAGCAGGAACTTGAACGTCAGAGAACAATTGCCAGGCTCCGCGAAGAAGGGATGTTTGACATGAACTCCACTCTGGAGCTCACGCCTTTGCCCCGCAATCTTGCAATAATATCTTCCGAGACTGCCGCCGGCTACCGGGATTTTATAAATCACCTTCATCAGAACGATTACGGCTTCAAATTCATCACAGAGCTGTTCCCCGCCCCTGTGCAGGGAAATTCTGCCTCTGCAGGAATAATTGAGGCCATGGATAAAGTTGCCGCCAGAGCAGGAGATTTTGACATGCTTCTCATTATCCGGGGCGGGGGGTCGGTGCAGGATTTAATTTGCTTCGACGATTATGAACTTGCAGCAAACATTGCTCAGTTTCCAATACCGGTTTTAACAGGAATAGGCCACGACCATGATTTTCACATAGCAGACATGGTGGCTCATAAATCGGTGAAAACACCTACTGCGGCTGCCGATTTTCTTATTGATATTTTTGCTGCCGAGGAGCAGCAGGTTGCTTATCTTTCAGGCAGGCTGTTTTCTGCAATTGAAACAAGAGTAATAGTTGAAACCAACCGGCTGGAAAACTATAAGAGGAACCTGATGGAAGGTTACAGGTCAAACATCAGTAACAGTATGCACCGGCTGGATATGCTGCAGCAGAGAATATTGTCAAACAACCCCCTTACCCTGCTCAAAAAGGGATACTCCATTACTCTGTGCAACGGAAAAAGAGTTTACAGTGTAAATGATGTAAACAGGGGAGATCATGTGAAAGTATTTATGGACAAGGGTATACTTAATTGCAATATAGAGAGCGTTGATTATGAAAAAAAATAAAGATATCGTTGAGAAAAGCTATAAAGAGGCTCTTAAAGAACTTGAGGAACTAGTTGTAAAGATTGAGGACCCCGCTACAAATATCGAAGAGATATCTGCAGAGGTAAAGCGGGCGCTGGAACTGGTGAACTATTGCCAGCTTCAGCTCAGGTCATATAAGGAAGAGATAGATAAGCTAACAAAAAAGCAGAGCTATGATTGAGTTGAAACTTTGGCAGGACGATCCTTATCTTGAGCCGCATAAAAAAGAGATATGGAGCAGACACGAGAGAACTGAACTAAAGAGGCTTGAAATTTCCGGCTACAACAAATCAATCAGCAGTGCGGTAAACGGCCATCTGTATTACGGAGTGCATAAAACCGGCAATTGCACAACATTCCGGGAGTGGGCGCCAAATGCAACGGCACTTTACCTTTTATGTGACCGGAACAACTGGAAAAAGGATGAAAAATTTTCTTTTGAGAAAAAAGAAAACGGTAATTGGGAGCTTACTCTGCAAAACGACATTCTTAAACACGGCGACCTTTTCAAATGGCTGGTAGTATGGAACGGCGGAGAAGGGGAGAGAATCCCCGCGTATGCAACCAGAGTGGTCCAGGACCATGAAACAAAGCTTTTTTCCGCTCAGATATGGGACCCGGCACCTTATGAATGGAAGCATAGTTCTCCGAAGAAAATCGAAAATCCTCTTATTTACGAAGCTCATATAGGAATGAGTACTGAGGAATACGGAATTGCAACATACAACTCTTTCAGGAGGGACGTTCTTCCAAAAATCTCAAATCTTGGATACAATACAATTCAGATGATGGCCATACAGGAGCATCCCTACTATGGGTCATTCGGTTATCAGGTATCCAGTTTTTTTGCAGCAAGCTCCAGGTTCGGGACTCCGGAAGAGTTGAAGCAGCTTATAGATGAGGCTCACTCGCTTGGAATTGCAGTAGTAATCGACATTGTCCATTCCCATTCAGTAAGTAATTCGGCTGAGGGGCTGTCTGAGTTTGACGGCACAAAGTACCTCTACTTCCACGAAGGAGCAAGAGGTGATCACCCTGCATGGGGGTCAAGGTGTTTTAATTATGGCCGCGACGAAGTGCTCATGTTTTTGCTCTCAAATTGCAAATACTGGCTCGAAGAGTACAAATTCGATGGTTTCCGTTTTGACGGCATAACCAGCATGATCTATCTTGACCACGGACTTGGCAAAGATTTCACGGATTACAACAGCTATTTTAACGGTAATCAGGATATTGATGCTATTGTTTATCTCGCTCTTGCAAATAAAATGATAAAGGAAATCAATCCGTTTGCCATCACAATTGCAGAAGATGTAAGCGGAATGCCGGGCCTTGCGGCACCTTTTGAGTCGGGCGGAATAGGATTTGACTTTAGGATGAGCATGGGAGTGGCGGATCACTGGATTAAATGGATAAAGGAACTCAAAGATGAGCAGTGGAATGTGGGAGATATTTTCTGGGAACTCACAAACAAGAGGGCAGACGAAAAAACAGTGAGTTATGCGGAGTGTCACGATCAGGCAATGGTGGGAGACAAAACAATAATTTTCCGGTTGCTTGATGCTGAGATGTACACCTCAATGAGCAGGTCAACTCAGAGTCTGGTTGTGGACCGGGGAATTGCGCTTCACAAAATGATACGCCTCATAACGATTGCTACAGCCGGAGACGGTTATCTCAATTTTATGGGTAATGAATTCGGTCATCCGGAATGGATTGATTTTCCAAGAACAGGAAACGACTGGTCGTTCCATTACGCCCGAAGGCAGTGGTCGCTGGCCGGAGACAAAAAGCTCAAATATAAATATCTGCTCGACTTCGACACAGCAATGATTCATCTGATAAAAAAAGCTAAAATATATAAGTACAGGCCACAATCCCTCTATCAGCATGTTAAACAGCAGGTGTTGATATTTGGCCGGGGAGATTATGTTTTTGCGTTCAATTTCAGCCCTTCCGGGTCATATCCCGATTTTAAGTTCAATGCTCCTCCGGGCCGGTATAATATTGTACTGGATACCGATTGGTTAAAATTTGGAGGTTTTGCGAGGAATTCGGAGGAAACGGACCATTTTACAATTCCTGAAAAAGAGCAGAATCTGCTTTCTGTCTATCTTCCAAGCCGCTCTGCAATAGTCTTTAAAAAAGGGAAATGATAATAATTTCTTAACATTTTTTTTGCTACATTGCACGAATAAATTTCTGACATATGGCCTACTTACAGTTTAATAAAGAGGAGTTGGTTAACCTTGAATATTCCCTGAAAAGAGAATTTCTATCTACCAATCATGCAGGAGGTTATCTTAATACTACAATTGTTTGTTGCAATACTAGAAAATATCACGGCCTTTTAGTTCTTCCTATAGCGAACTTCAACTTTGAAAAATTCGTGCTTCTGTCGTCACTGGATGAGACACTTATACAACATGATAAATCATTCAATCTTGGCATACACCGTTATGAAGACATATACGAGCCGAGGGGACATAAATACATAAGGGATTTTGAAATTGACAAATGTGTTTCAATTGTATACCGTGTTGGAGGAATTGTATTAAAAAAAGAGATGATGCTCACTCACAATGAGGAGCAGTATTTTGCAAGATACACTCTCATGGAGGCAAATTCTCCCACAACGCTCAGGCTGAAGCCATTTCTTGCCTTCAGGCACATTCATGTACTGTCAAAAGCTAATCTGGATGCAAATAAAAATTCTAGAGAGATTAATAAAGGTCAGTCATTCCGGATGTATGACGGTTTTCCGGAACTTAACCTGCAGCTGAATGTTAAGAATGAATATATCTCATGCCCGGATTGGTACTATAACATCGAATATAAGGAAGAACGCCGCAGAGCATACGAATCTTCAGAGGACCTCTTTGTCCCGGGCTATTTTGAAATGCCAATAAAAAGAGGAGAATCAATTATTTTCTCTGCATCAACAAAAGAACAGAATCCGCAAAAGCTGGCAGAAAAATTTGAAAAATATTTAGAGCAAAGAAGTAGCAGAGACAGCTTCGAGAGTTGCCTGAAAATTGCCGCCAAACAATTTATAACACAAACCGGTGACGATTTGAATATTTACGCAGGATATCCATGGCTCGACAGGAATATCAGAGAGACACTCCTTGCAGCACCAGGTCTTACGCTTTATGCTGCAGGCGATCAAAAGCGATTTACGGCAATCATAGATACTGTTATTAAAAAAGAGAAGGGGCTTTTAACCGGAGAGAGCAATCAGCCGGATGTTCCTTTATGGCTTTTCTGGGCACTTCAGCATTATGCTGCTTTTATAAATAGCGAGAGCAAAGTGTGGAAGGAGTACGGGGCGCTTCTGAAAGAGATTCTCATTTCATTTAAAAACGGAGCGCGGTCGAGCGTTAAATTTCACGATAACGGTCTGCTATGGGCAGAAAAACGCAATACGGCTCTTACCTGGATGGATGCAGTTGTTGATGGCGTACCAGTTACAGAAAGAGCCGGTTATCAGGTGGAACTCAATTCCCTTTGGTATAATGCCATCATGTTCGCAATATCGATGTCAAAAAAATCAAAAGATCCGGGATTTGTTAAAGAATGGGAACCTGTTGCGAAGTCAATAGAGAAGAATTTTACAAAGGCATTCTGGATAGAAACCAAAGAATATCTTGCAGATTATGTGGGCCCTGAGGGGCAAAACAAGTATGTGAGGCCAAACCAGTTGTTTACATGCGCATTTGAATATTCGCCAATTGACGATGAGCATAAGGCAAAAGTTCTGCATAAAATAAAACAGGAGCTGCTCACTTCAAGAGGAATCAGAACCCTGTCTCCTCAAAATTCTCATTATAAGGCAGAATATGACGGAGATGAAAATGCGAGAAGTCTTGCATATCATCAGGGAACTGCAAGGCCATGGTTGCTGAGTTTTTACATAGAGTCCAATTTTAAACTGCATGGCAGGGCTTTC
>JAGDMC010000086.1 GCA_017860395.1 Bacteroidota bacterium
TCTCCTTCTGTTACCGCTATAGGTAGCACTTACAAAAAAGAGCCACCATGGCCATGTTATAAAAAATAAAGATGTAGCAATATGTTTTGGGAAATCGGAGTTACTCTCCATTTTTATATTACGAATTGACAAATATTCAATGGCAAAGTATATAAGAATTATAAGAAAAGCAATCATAGCATTTTATTTTTTGGAGTAAGTAAAGTTATCATATATAATTCTGATTTCAAAACTATTAACTTAAATTCAGTAATTTGTATACAAAACGCAGAAAGAATACAATCTATTTACGGGCAATCAATCCAGATTATAAGAGAATGTTTTGATCCGCCTTATAACATACAACATGCGGAACTAGCAGGAATTCCCGCCGAAGGCGTAGACCTGCGACGCAGGAGCACCTAACTTGTCTCCACTGGGAAGAGATAATTTGCCAATGCGGGCTACGATTTTAGTCAACCTGTTTCAGGACGGAGCGGCGGAATTTACTAACTTAAGTCACAAATAATCTAATAGTTACTCAGAACAAAGAGACATAATGTCTCTTTGTTCTGAGTAACTGCTTGATATTATATGTGTTAGACCTCCAGGGAAACAAGTTCTCCAACGGGACGAAAAAAGAGGCCGGCTAAAAGTAATTTTAGCCGGCCTCTTAAGATTATAGGTTCAGATATTATTCGCGGAATTTCGCAAATTCGATATCCTTCTCAGAACGGGTCTTAAGAGCTTCGCTATCATAAACTCTCTTAAGCTGTTTTGCAACTTCGCTCATGTTACCCTGGCGGGCAGCAATGATTGCTCTCATATATGCTCCGTGAGGGCAGTCGTGAGTTATAAGAGGAAGAGCCTTGTCCAGTTTGTTTGTGAGTATGTATGCAAGGCCTTCGTTAGAATCGCCTGTTCCTGCAAGTTTTGCAACTGCGTCATTATAACGTCCGTTAAGGATGTCAAGAATAGCAGAGTTTTGTTTTGCAACCTGCAGATCCGATTTTGCAAACATATCACCGGCCAGTTTGTAGTTCTTCTCGCGAAGAGCAATTACGCCTGCGTTGTTATAATAGAATTTGCTTGTTTTGTTGGTAACCTTTGCAATAGAAGCCTTTGCTTCGGCAAGCTTGCCATTTTCAAGATATGTTGCTGTAAGATTGTTGTAGGCACGGTCGCAATTGAATTTCTCGCCTGCTTTTGTGTAAATCTTAACTTTTGAATCGAAATCGTTTACAAGAGTTGCGGCATAAAGAAGAGCCTCAATATCCATTATCTCGATATTTGATTTTGTAAGCTCAACAAGTTCCTGATCGTTGAAGTTTGTGTAATCGATATTGGCAATGAACCTGGCTCTGCGAAGTTCAGGAAGGATTTTGTCCGAAAGGGTTTTGAATACCTTAGACATATTTTTGATTTCCCTTTCACGAACGATAGGGTCGCTGTACATAGAAAGTACACGGAGAATAAGTTCTTTGTCCTGAATTGAAGATCCGGCAACCAGTTCCTGGAAACCTTCCCAGTCTTCGGCAACTGTTTTAACATCTACAGTTCCGTCAACAGGATTTTTTTTAGTCATTTTGTCAAATGCTTTTTTAGCACTTTCACTTCTTTTATCCGAAAGCTTGTTGTTGAGAGCTTCAGGACCATCCGGAGATGCATAAGCTACAATTTGAGTATTTGTGATTTCTCTCTTCTCGTCTTTTTTAATGTCGGCAAGGAATTTTTCGAAATCTTTAATCTCTTGTTTGCTGAGCTCTTTTGTATGAACATCCGAGCTGTTAATCTTATAAAGAATTTGTGTCTCTTTCTTTTCGGTTAGGACCTTCTTGTAATTATCGGTTGCAAGAGCGGTAAGGCCTGTCTGATGTACGAGCTTGTATGTAATGTTAGCTCCGTCGGCTACCTTAAATGGTGCAGGGAAGTCGATCTTTTTAAGCTTATTCCATACAGAAATTCTAAGCTCAAGACGCGATTTTTCCATGCCGGGAACATAAGCAAATTTTATAGTATTGCTGGTTTTGCCGCCCGCAGCCGGGATAACGGTAAAGTTGTCAGTAACCTTTTCTCCCTGAAGTTTAAATGTAGGAGCCGCTTGTTCTCCACCTTCATATACCAGTACGGGAACAACTTCCAGGATTGCTTTTGGATGAAAATAACCCTCGGGGAAAGTAATTGAGTAAGACGCTGTAATTTCGTCAGCTACAACCTCCAGTACTTTTGGGTTGCCATCTACGCCGATGAGCATAGCTTCTTTTGCCATTTTAGACGGGTTACTGCAGGAAACCATTGCAAAACCCAATACAGCAAGAGAAAAAAGTTTAAAAAAGTTCTTTTTCATTATTGATCTGTTTTGTTATTAAATTCGTTTCGGAATCAACAAAGATAATTATATTTTGTCTATTTTTGCACTTATGGATTTGAGAATATTAAAACAGAGGTTCGATATCATAGGGGTTAACCCGTCTCTTGACAGGGCCCTTGAGATCGCCGTTCAGGTTGCCGGAACGGATCTTTCTGTTCTTATAACCGGGGAGAGCGGTGTGGGAAAAGAGGTTATTCCTCAGATAATCCACACCAACAGTCCAAGAAAGCACAAAAAATATATCGCAGTAAACTGTGGCGCAATTCCGGAAGGAACGATAGATTCCGAACTGTTCGGGCACGAAAAAGGTGCATTTACGGGTGCAGTTGAAACAAGAAAAGGCTATTTTGAGGTTGCAAATGAAGGTACGCTCTTCCTTGACGAAGTTGCGGAACTTCCTTTGTCTACTCAGGTGAGGTTGCTTAGGGTTATTCAAACCGGAGAGTTTATTAAAGTGGGCTCATCAAAAGTGGAAAAGACAGATGTGAGGGTAGTTGCCGCAACAAATAAAAACCTTCTAAAAGCAATAGAACTCGGGAAATTCCGGGAAGACTTATACTACAGGCTGAATACAGTTCCAATTACAATACCATCGCTAAGAGAGAGGAGAGAAGACATACATACACTTTTCAGAAAATTTGCCTCCGACTTTGCCGAGAGGTACAAGATGCCTTCAATAAAGCTCAACGAACAGGCCAGAATATTACTTGAGGCATACAGGTGGCCGGGCAATATTCGCCAGCTCAAGAGTCTTGCAGAGCAAATTTCCGTTATTGAACACAATAGAGAAATTAGTGCAGAGGTTATTAAAAAGTATCTGCCTGCGGACGGGCCGGAATACCTTCCGGTTAAGACAGAGGGTCATGGTACGGACTATCTTTCGGACAGAGATATCATCTTTAAAATTCTTTACCAGCTCAGGCACGAAGTGGAAGAGCTTAAGTCCGGTCTTGCAAAGAAAGAGGCAGGAGAAGCAGCCCCGGTTGCAACACCTCGTTTTGCACCCGGCCGTGAGATAAACAGGAATATTTCTGATAGCGCAGCTGTTGTGGACTATGAGGAGGATTCGGCGGAAGAGGGAACAGAAACGGAAGACCAGGATATCTCCCTGTCAATACAGGATGTGAGTGCAGAATTAATAAAAAAGGCCCTTGAGAAACACGGAGGAAAGCGGAAGCTTGCTGCTGCGGAGCTTGGAATCTCCGAACGTACTCTCTACCGGAAAATCAAGGATCTCAATTTGGATTTATGAGAAATATAATACTTTTACTATTTGCAGCTCTTGTTCTTAACTCCTGCAAGGTTTCATACACGTTTTCCGGCACCTCAATAAAGGAAGACGTGAAATCTGTAATGGTTGCAAAGATAGATAACAAGGCCATGAGGATAAATCCGGCACTAAGCAACCAGCTTACGGAGGCCCTCAAAGACAAATACAGAAAACTCACAAAGCTTTCGGTTGAGCCCAACGACGGAGACCTTATTGTTGAAGGCGAGATTACTTCGTACGAAACGACATCCCTTGCCGTAACAGCAAATGAAGTAGCTTCAATAAACCGGCTGACTGTAACAGTCAAGATAAGGTTTACAAACAAAAAATATCCCAAAGAGGATTTTGAACGCTCCTTTGCCGAATATGAAGATTATCCGTCTACTTCAACTCTGGATCAGGTTGAGGCAGGTCTGATTGATTCTATAATTGAAAAAATGACAGAGTCTATTTTTAATGCAACCGTAGCAAACTGGTAAAATGAAAGACATCGACCTTTCAGCAATAGAACAGACAATTGAGAAGTATCCATGGTACTCTCATGCGCACCTTGAACTTTTCAAAGGGCTTTCGGAGCTGGGAGAAGAGCAGAGGGATGCATACCTTTATAAAGCTGCTGCATATCTCTATTCCCGCGGCAGGCTCTACGATATTGCATTTCCTGCTGTACCCAAAAAGAGTGTCTTTAAATTTGAGAGAGGAGTTGCCTTTCGGGAAGAAGACGATAACCTGCAAATTGATGAAAAACCTTCAGATGAATTAAATCGCATTGATGATTTACAGGATTCTCCCGCAAAAGATAATGCAGAGAGTTTTTCTGTTGCAGATGAAAACGACTTTGAATTCATTTTTGACATAGATGACTCGAAAGAGTTGCCTCACAAAGTAATAATTGCCGGTGGAGACTATTTCTCCAGAAATGATTTTGAGACAATTAAACTGGACAGCGAGATGCCGCTGGACAGGTTTATTGTAGAAAAGCCATCCCTCCTCCGCGCTTCAATAACATCAAGAGATTGTCCGGCAACATTTGATCCGGCAGAAATTGATGCATCGGAACTTTTTGACGATTCGGGCTTTTATACCGAAACGCTTGCTAAAATATATACCAGTCAAGGGTTTTACAAAAGAGCATTAGATGTTTATGCAAAACTTATTTTGTTATATCCGGAAAAAAGTGCTTACTTTGCGACCCTTGTTAAAGAGTTAAAGACCAAACACAACACATAATTAATATGTATATCGCAATATCCATTCTCATTGTAATTGCAAGTATTTTACTGACAATAGTAGTATTAGTGCAAAATTCGAAGGGTGGCGGACTCGCTGCAAACTTCGCATCCGGCAATCAGACTTTCGGCGTTCGTCAGACAGCCGACTTCCTTGAAAAGGCTACATGGACTCTGGCCATAACAATAATTGTTCTTTGCGTTTTGGCAACATCTTTTGTTTCTACAGGCAACACCATGAAACAAAATTCTATTCAGGAAAGGATTGAAAAAACAGCACCTGTTCAGGGACAACCGGAATTTCCAACTACAACTCCTGCTCAGACTACAGCCGCTCCTGCTCAGACAACTCCGGCTCCTGCCCAGACAACAACTCAACAAGGGGCAAAAACAACACCTCAACAGGCCGCTCCGGTAACTTCCAAACAAGAAACAAAAAAATAATTTAAAAATTATTTAGCAATATATCAGCTCGTTACGAAAGTAACGGGCTTTTTTTGTGAAAATATTTACTACTATGTGATACAAGGTATAAATATTTATATATATATTTGCAATACCAAATTCTAAACAATATTAAGTATTTTTAAAATGAAAAAAGTTGTAAATGTGGGTATAGGCGGAAGAACATTCGTAATTGATGAAGACGCCTATCAAAAACTGGATCAGTACCTGGTAAGGTTCAGGGAGAAAACCGGTCTCGGTTTCGAAACCGGAGACATTATGGACGATCTCGAACAGAGAATCGCCGAGCTATTCACGGAAGCTCTTGGCAGCAGGGGCGATGTGGTTAACATTACAATTGTAAACAAAATCATTTCACAATTGGGAATGCCGGACGGCGGAACAATGGACGAAAACTTCACTTCGGCCGGGGCAGCATCTGCAGAGGCAAATACGCAACCTCTTGCTAAGAAACTTTTCAGAGATCCGGATAATAAAATAATCGGGGGCGTTTGCAGCGGGTTTGCACTCTACCTCAATCTGGACGTTACTTTAATGAGAATAATATTTATACTTACATTATTTATGGGAGGTATTGGTTTTTGGGCATATATCATATTCTGGATTATAGCCCCTGCTGCATATACTGCAGCACAAAAATGCGAAATGAGAGGTATTCCGGTAACAGCAGAGAACCTCAGGAAGTTTTCAACGATTAAATAGAAACAGCCATGACAGATATTAATACAGATAATGTAAAATCACAAATGCGCAAGGGTGTTCTTGAGTATTGCATACTGAGCATACTCAACAACAATGACGCATACGCTTCTTCTCTCATTGAGGAGTTGAAGAATGCCAAAATGATAGTGGTTGAGGGTACACTTTATCCCCTTTTAACCAGACAGAAAAACCAGGGTCTCTTGAGCTACCGCTGGGAGGAGTCTCCACAGGGTCCGCCAAGAAAGTACTATTCAATTACAGACAAAGGAAAGGAACTGCTTGCAGAAATGGACAGTGCCTGGAAAGAGCTTGTACAAACAATCGATCTGATTAGAAATAATAAGTTATAATAATATGAAAAAGGTTGTTAAAGTAAGTATTGGCAACATCGCCTTCACAATTGAAGAGGATGGATATCTGGTTCT
>JAGDMC010000087.1 GCA_017860395.1 Bacteroidota bacterium
AGCTTATTTATAAAATCGTATTTCATCTATTGGTATATTTCTTTTATGTTGTCGATTATGCTGAGTACCTCTCTGTAATCATTTTCGGTAACGAGTTTCATGCGTATGGGCTTGAAATCGGGAAGCGCTTTAAAATATGCGCTAAGGTGCCGGCGCATTTCGAGCACTCCTACTCTCTCTCCCTTTACTTCAACAGATTTGAGGAGATGCCTTTTTGCAAGATTGGCCTTCTCTTCCACTGTTAGCTGGGGCATGTATTCTCCGGTGGAAAGGTAGTGTTTTATTTCCTTGAAGATCCATGGGCGGCCGTAGGTCGCCCTCCCTATCATCACTCCGTCTACGCCATACTTGTCAAAGGCCTCTTTTGCCCCTTCGGGGGATATAATGTCGCCGTTTCCTATTATCGGTATTTTAATACGCGGGTTCTTCTTTATCTCTCCTATGAGTGTCCAGTCGGCCTCGCCTTTATACATCTGCATTCTGGTGCGGCCGTGAACTGTGAGGGCGGCAATTCCTGCGTCCTGGAGCTGCTCGGCCAGTTCAACAATAATTTTTGAATTTTCGTCCCAGCCGAGCCGTGTCTTTACTGTTACCGGAAGCTTTACGGCATCCACAACTCTTTTTGTTATGTCCAGCATCTTTTCCGGGTATCGCATCATGCCGGAACCGGCACCTCTGTTTGCAATTTTATTTACCGGGCAGCCGAAGTTGATGTCTATGAAAGACGGGTTTGCCTGCTCGGCCATTTTTGCCGCTTCGGCCATTGCCTCAGGAATGTGTCCGTATATCTGAATTCCTATCGGACGCTCGTACGGGAATGTTTCAAGTTTGTCAAGTGATCTTTTAATATCTCTCACGAGGGCATCGGAAGAGACAAATTCGGTATACATCACATCTGCACCATATTCTTTGCATATATAACGAAATGACGCATCTGTAACGTCTTCCATTGGTGCAAGAAAAAGGGGCTTCTCCCCAAGTTCAATTTCGCCGATTTTCATATCGCAAAAGTAGAAATTTGAATACGAATAAAAAAGAGTAATTTTGTCGCTTGAATTTTAAGCTAATTAAAAGGCTATGCGCACAAGAAAAAACATAAGGCGGATTGGTGTTCTTACATCGGGCGGCGACTCACCGGGAATGAATGCTGCCATTAGGGCAGTAGTGAGAACTGCAATTTACAACAATCTGGAGGTTGTTGGAATTATGAGGGGTTATTCGGGTTTGCTGAGCAAGCAGTTTATGAGTATGCAGTCGCACTCCGTTTCAAAGATTATATCGCAGGGCGGTACAATGCTCAAATCTTCGCGTTGTCCGGAGTTTAAAAATCCGGAAGTGAGGAAGGTGGCGTATGAAAATCTTCAGGAATCCTGCATAGATGCTCTTGTTGTTATCGGTGGAGACGGTTCTTTCCGCGGGGCCAATCTTCTTTTCAAGGAATTTGGCCTGCCTGTGGTTGGTGTTCCCGGAACTATCGACAATGATATTTACGGCACCGATTTTACCATCGGATTCGATACCGCTATTAATACTGCGGTTTCTGCGGTGGACAAACTTCGCGATACTGCCGATTCGCACAATCTGATATTTTTTGTGGAGGTTATGGGACGTGATGCAGGGTTTATAGCTCTAAACACTTCCATTGCAACAGGAGCAGAGGCAACTCTGGTTCCCGAAATCCACACCGATATCGATAAGTTGTGCAGTTACATGGAGCTGGACCGGCGCAAGAACAAAACTTCAAGTATTATTATTGTGGCCGAAGGCGAGGATGGCGGCGGCGCCATTGGGGTAGCGCAAAAAGTTAAAGAGCGCCTGCCTAATTACGAAGCACGTGTTACTACTCTTGGTCATATTCAGCGTGGCGGCTCTCCTTCCTGCAACGACAGGGTTCTTGCAAGCCTGCTGGGACACGAGGCGGTGAATGCTCTTATAAGCGGCAGAAGCGGCGTAATGATTGGCCAGATGCAAAATCAGGTTGTATTTACTCCTTTCGACGAAGCATGTACCCGACACAATGAAATAAATAAAAAGTTGTACGAAATAAGCAGGATTTTGTCACTTTAAAAAATAGTTGTAACTTCGCAGCCCCCTATTTTATGGGGAAATCGCAACATATTTATATATTAATCTAAAAATCAACAAAGTGGACACATTGAGTTACAAGACCGTGTCGGCAAATAAAGCTACCGTTACCAAAGGTTGGGTAGTAATTGATGCCACCGATCAAGTATTAGGAAGACTTTCTTCGAGGGTTGCTCTCATCCTTCGCGGAAAGCACAAAGCCAACTACACGCCACACGTGGACTGCGGTGATAATGTTATCATTCTCAACGCTACAAAAGTTCGCCTCACTGGTAAGAAGTTGACTGACAAGGTGTACGTTCGTCACACCGGTTATCCCGGCGGGCAGAGGTTCAGATCTCCTAAGGAGCAATTTGAAATTAAGCCGTTAGCCGTAGTTGAGCACGCCATTAAAGGCATGCTGCCAAAGAATCGCCTTGGAGCGGAACTGTTTCGCAATCTCTTCGTTTACGAAGGATCGGAGCATCCTCATCAGGCACAGCAACCAAAAGAAATTAAACTAACAGAAATTTAAACAGAGCATGGAAGTAATTAACGCCCTTGGAAGACGAAAATCAGCAGTTGCTCGCGTTTATGTTAAAACAGGTAAAGGTAACATTACGATTAACGACAGAGCTCTCGAAAACTATTTCGTAGACGAAACTCTTCAGTATATCGTAAAGCAGGCTCTTGAACTTACTAACACTCTTTCGCAGTTTGACATCAAAGTCAACCTCGATGGTGGTGGAATTAAAGGTCAGGCAGAGGCTCTCCGCCTTGGTATTGCCCGCGCTCTCTGCAAAATTGATGTAGAGGCTTACCGTCCCGTACTAAAGTCTAATGGCCTTCTTACCCGCGACCCCAGAGAGGTTGAGAGAAAGAAACCTGGACAGCCTGGTGCACGTAGACGCTTCCAATTCAGCAAACGTTAATATTTATTTATTAATTAGAAAACTGATTTATTGCACAGTTTGGATTACAAAATTGCAGGATCTGAAAAGCTGCCTCAATTTGTCCTACTGCGGAAAATCAGGGAGATCGAAAAAGTTCGCTACTCCCGGTTGAAGAAAAGAGAAACACAAAAATTATCAAACATTATTAAAAAATGCCTAGAACTAATTTCCAAGAACTACTTGATGCAGGTGTTCACTTTGGTCACCTAAAGAGAAAATGGAATCCAAAAATGGCTCCTTATATTTTTATGGAGAAGAACGGGATTCACATCATTGACCTGCACAAGACCGTTATCAAAATAGATGAGGCTTCAAATGTATTGAAGTCACTGGCGAAAGCAGGACGTAAAATCCTGTTTGTAGCTACAAAAAAACAGGCTAAAGATATCGTTTCAGAATATGCTAAGTCTGTAAATATGCCATATGTAACCGAGCGCTGGCCCGGTGGTATGCTTACAAATTTCCCTACTATCCGTAAGGCAGTAAAGAAAATGAACACCATCGACAAGATGATGACAGACGGAACTTTCGAAACTCTTGCAAAACGTGAAAAACTTCAGGTTACACGTCAGAGAGCAAAACTCGAAAAGAATCTCGGTTCAATCGCCGACCTTAACCGTCTACCTTCTGCACTGTTTATTGTTGACATCCAAAAAGAGATGAACGCCGTTAAAGAGGCAAATCGTCTAAACATTCCGGTTATCGCGATGGTTGATACATGTTGCGATCCAGGTCCGATTGATTTCGTGATACCGGCAAATGACGACGCAGCCAAATCAATTTCTCTCATTATGGAGCGTATAAGTCTGGCAATTTCAGAAGGTCTTGCCGAAAGAAAACTGGAGAAAGAGAAAGAAGGTCCCGCAGAGAATAAAGATTCTTCGGCTCCTGAAAGTGGAAGTGGAAGCGGAAAAAGAACCCGTGTACGCAAAGTTGTACAAAAGGGTGAAGGAACTCCCGAAGCAGAAGCTGCACCAGCAGTTGAAGCAGCGGCTGAAGTTGCTCCTGTTGAAGCAGCTCCAGTAGTAGTTGTATCTGAGGCGATTGCACCGGAAGCTGCTGAATAAGCGGCACCGGCATAAACCACAGAGACTCCGGAAAATTAATACTAACGATTTATTTTTATTTATTCTAATATGGAAATCAAAGCAACAGATGTTGCCAAATTGCGCCAAATGACCGGTGCCGGAATGATGGACTGTAAAAGTGCATTAGTTGAGGCAAACGGCGATTTTGATAAAGCAAAAGACATTATCCGCGAAAAGGGTAAGCTTATAGCAGCTAAAAGGGCTGACCGCGACACAACTGAGGGTTCCGTTATTGCTCTTACAAAAGAAAATAACACAAAGGCTATTCTTGTATGCCTTGGCTGCGAAACAGATTTCGTGTCAAAAAATACAGAATTTCAACAACTTGCAAATAAAATTGCAGCAACCGCTTTAAGCGCAATGCCTGCCAATCTCGACGAGCTTAAAACTCTCAAAATGGGCGACCTTACAATTGAAGAAGCTGTAACTCAACAAACCGGAAAGAGCGGCGAAAAACATGCACTTCCTTTTTATGCAAAACTGGAAGCACCATTCATTGCAACCTATATCCACACAAATGGTAAACTTGCAACTGCAGTTGGTTTTTCAAAAGTAATCAGCCCGGAAGTAGGCGACGAAATTGCAATGCAGATTACAGCCATGAACCCTGTATCTGTAAGCAAAGACAGCTGTCCTAAAGAGGTTATTGAAAAAGAACTTGAAATCTATCGTATCCAGATCCGCGAAGAGGGTAAACCAGAACATATGGTTGAACAAATCGCTCAGGGTAAACTAAACAAATTCTTCAAAGAGAGCACTCTCGAAGAGCAAACATTTGTTCAGGACGGTAAGATTACAGTTTCTGCCTACCTTAAGAGCGTAGACCCGGAAGTTAAAGTAACCGGATTCTACAGATACTCACTCAACGACTAATTAAGCACAAGCACCGCTTAAAATTAAGTAAAGCCAAAGGCTCTGCTTAAAATTAAGTCCCAAGCACCGCTTAATAAATATTAAACCCCACCCTGGGATTCCGGAGTGGGGTTTTGTTATGCCCACCACTAACCATCGAAGTCAGCGCACTCCCACACCTAAACCCACCACCCAGGGGGGACCGCGTTTTTCCCCAGGGGAAATTTGTTTAATCGCTCATAATCTGCATATTAACCCATTGAAGCCAAAACCGTCAATCTATTGATTATCTAGCATCTAACAAATTTCCCCTGGGGAAAAGTGTCGGGGCGGGGTGCTTCGGGTACCCCGCTTCCTCACCCATTCCTTACAAACTCATAGCTAACATGAAGCATATTTGCAATTTGTATATACGACGCTCTTGTGTTTGACTTGAGGTTATTGGCTAATACGCGAAGTTCTTGTCTTGACAGTTCTTTAAGAAATCTTCCGGCCAACTGCTTTTGAAGTACTTTATTTAAGTCCGCATATGAAATCAAAATTCTGATTTCTTTTTCTTCTTTTATATCTCCGTCTGTAAAATCAGACCTTTTAAGTGCGGCTAAAAAATTACTTTCTGATTCAAACAGAAGTTTTACAAATGCGGTATCTACTTTTATTTTACTGCTCCTCCATTTCTCTTCATTAAAGTATAATTCAGCAGAAGACCATCTATACTCAATTGCATTTTTTACAATCCCAGCTTCCACCGGATTTAACAAGATATAAATCAAACTATTTCTTAATTTCTGCATGCTATTCTTTGGCGCACTTGAATAGGGACTTGAAAATAAATTGCCACTGCTTTTATGCTTCGTGTTGTACCATTTTACGTAACAAACCAGAATCGATGATACAAAAGCAGAGAGGTTATTTGATTTCGCCAGCAAATGAACATGATTATCCATTAAGGCATATGCAAATAATTGAACATTATGTTTTAGCGCACTCTTCTGAATATGCGAATAAAAGACATTCCTGTCTTCATCGTCATAAAAAATTACAAATCTGGAATTTCCGCGTAAGTAGATGTGGTAGATACCCACTTCTGTGATTATTCTCCTCTCTCTCATAAATCTCCCTCCTCAAAATTTATCTAAAGATAAAAAAACAAATACAAAACACAAAAAAGCTCTTTTCCCCAGGGGAAATTTGTTTATTAGCTCACAATCTGCACATTAACCCAATTGAGCCAAAGGCATTATTTAATTGACAGTCTTTCAGTTAACAAATTTCCCCTGGGGAAAAGGTGTGGGAGGACAAGGTTTCCGGTTTTGGAATTTTTTCATATCTTTGCGGTCGAAATATCTTCAGGGCAGGGTGTAATTCCCGATCGGCGGTTAAAGTCCGCGAGCCGTAAATGGCAGAACCGTTTAAACTACGGTACCGACAGTAAA